>NZ_JBQHVU010000011.1:0-86481 GCF_052064335.1 Candidatus Weimeria sp. HCP3S3_B5
AAAGTCCCTCACGAATGACTCCACCATCTAATGGAATCAGACTCGTGAGGGACTTTTTATACTCAAAAACCAGCTCAGAATGGGATTAGCCCATCTCTTTAATACGCTTACTTTTTTTGTAGAAAAGAAAGGAAAGATATGAATGAAAGCAACAAGGCATAATGGAAGAGCTGGTAAGCATGGAGCTTACAATCCTAAGCATAATGACCGTGAATTTGATGAAGAGAACAGTGAACATATTGATGCAGAGAGAACAAAATTCAATGTCTATTGGGACTGCTATCAGGGTTATAGTCTACCAAATGCTGAGAACGAAAGAGCAAAATTCACTTTCACAGAAGTAGAGAAAGCCTACTATGTTGAGCATTATTCAGAGCATGTGGACGGACAGAATGAAAGGAATCGAAAGGCAAGGCACTATGATAGAGTGAAAACAATTGACGGCATACTTACGAATACGAAAACGTGTCCGGAAGAAACGTTACTACAGCTTGGCAACATTGACGGAACAGTTTCCGCTGATGTGCTTGCTCAGATTAGCGCAGAATACTTTGAGGAATTTAATAAGCGATATGGTTCTCATGTTCATATACTGGACTGGGCTTTGCATCTTGATGAAGCTACTCCGCATATCCATGAAAGACACGTTTTTGACGCATTGAACCAGTATGGAGAATTATGTCCCCAACAAGATAAGGCATTGGAAGAATTGGGTTTTGAACTTCCGAAGCCGAATGAGAAAAAAGGAAAATACAACAATCGGAAGATGGTATTTGATGATGAGTGTAGAAAGCTGTTCATTAGTATTTGCCAAAAGCATGGATTAAATATTGATGTTGAACCGGTCTATGGTGGTGCAAGTTATTTGGAAAAGCAGGATTTTATCCTCATGAACCAACAGAAACGCATTGAGGAAAAGCAAGCCCTGTTAGACGGGCTTATGATGAAGATAGAGGACGTAAACGCAGTTGTTGAGGAAGCAGTTGACCTTGCCTATGAAAAGGCTTGTGAGGTTGTCACAGAGCGTGTGAAAGAGGAAACTGTGAAACATGATGTTGATGTAGTAAAAGATTACGGAGAATTGTTACAGAAGCAGCCGAAGGAGAAACTCAGCGACAGTTCTAAGTCGGTAGCTTCCAAAGTCGTAAATGCGATTGTTTTCCGACTGGAGAAAGCGTCTCAGGTTCTTCTTGGCAATATTATTTCTGCCCTGAATGAGCCGAAGAATAAGACTAAGGCAAAAGAGCAGATCAAGGAGCACGCAAGGGTATCTATTCAGGAAAAATTGAAAGCCATGCAGAAGCAAATTAGGGAAGATGAGCAGAAACGAGACGTGCCTATCAGAAAAAAGAATATGGAACTTTAAGGAGCATTTGTTATCCATGACTGGAGAGACAGATGCTTTTTTATTGTCCGGAAAGGATATTATGGGAGTATTTGATGAAGTAAAGGAACGAGTGACCGCAAGGGCGGTTATGGAGCGAGCCGGTATTGTTTTCAATCGGGGTAATATGTGCAAGTGTCCGTTTCATCAGGATAAGACAGCGAGCATGAAAGTAAAGCCGATGGATAAAAAATATTTTTGCTTTGGTTGCGGGGAAAAGGGAGATGCAATTGATTTTGTTGCTAAGTATTATAACCTTTCTCCCAAAGATGCAGCTATGCAGATTGCTGATGAATTTGGAATAGCTTATGACAGTTCGGTGCGGTCTCCACCAAAGCCGGTCAGGAGAGAAAAATCTCCAATGCAGATACTGGAAGAAGCTAAAACAAAGATATATCGTGTGTTATCTGATTATTTTCATTTGTTAAAAGAATGGGAGAGAGACTTCAAACCGAAAAGCATGGATGAAATTGATGCAAGGTATGAGGAAGCGGTGCAGAATCTGCCTAAGGTGGAATATCAGCTTGATACTTTGCTATGGGGATTAGAGGAAGAAAAAGAAATGCTGGTAAAAGATTTGGGAAAGGGGGTGGCAGATATTGAGCGAAGAGTTAATGAGCATAGCAGAAATCAGGGAACTATTGATCACAACAGACAAAGGAGCTGTGAAGCAGTGCATTAGGAATGTTGTTACAGTATTGCAGAATGATCCGAAGTTCAAGGGTGTTATTTGTTACAACATGATGACAGACCGGAACGACATTGTAAAAGATCTGGGGTGGTATCGGGAAAGCCCTGTGCTGACTGATTCTGACATAGACCATATCATGCTGTATCTTGAAGAGAATTACAGTCTGACAACGGAGAAAAAGATAAAATCGGCAATCAATGTGGTCTCTATGGAAAACAAGTATCACCCGATTCAGCAAAAACTCAATTCCTTAGTGTGGGACAAAAAAGAGCGAATCAAAGATGTGCTGTATCACTTTCTTGGAGCGGATAGGAATGTCTATACCTACGAAGCAATGAAAGTTCTTCTGTTGGGGGCAATTTCAAGAGTGTTTCGCCCAGGGACGAAGTTTGAGTATATGCTGATACTGGTGGGTGGTCAGGGAGCCGGAAAGTCCACATTTTTCAGGTTCCTTGCCATGAATGATTCATGGTTTACTGATGATCTGAAAAAACTTGATGATGAAAATGTGTTCCGTAAAATGCAAGGACATCTCATCATAGAACTGTCGGAAATGATAGCGACTGCCAGTGCTAGGAGCATTGAGGATATTAAGTCTTTTATCAGTAGGCAGAGTGATATTTATAAAGTACCTTATGAGACACAGCCAAAGGACAGACCGAGACAGTGTGTGTTTGGTGGTACTTCCAATGCTATGGATACACTTCCGCTTGATCGTACCGGTAACAGACGATTTATGCCGGTCATGGTCTATCCTGAGAGAGCAGAGTGCCATATTCTTGATAATGAAGCAAGTTCAAGGGAATATATCGAGCAGGTGTGGGCGGAAGCTATGGAGATATTCAGATCAGGAGAGTTCAGGCTGATGCTTGGCAAGGAATCAGCGGAATACCTGAAAGATTATCAGAAGCAGTTCATGCCGGAAGATGCTGATGCCGGAATGATTCTTGCCTTTCTTGATGATTTCAAAGGAGACAGGGTTTGTTCCAAACTGTTGTGGAAAGAAGCCCTTCACAGAGATTACGAACCTAAGAGGATTGAACTAAAGCAGATTTGTGATATTATGAACAATTCTGTGACCGACTGGGTTATGAGTGATGGAGCAATGCATTTCGGAGATTATGGCAAGCAACGAGGTTGGGTGCGTGTCGGTTCGTCTCAGGAGATCCCCGACAAAGCGGACAGCGATGGTTTTATGGAAATACCGAAACAGTTGGAATTGGAGATACCATTTAAGTAACAAAATTGATGAAGTTACCTTGTTGTTACTTATGTTGTTACCCAGTGGAAGCATTGATTTTACTGGGTTTTCTATGAAAGGTAACAAAAGTAACAAGAAAATAGAAAAATAAATAAAATACGGGTAGCAAGCATAGGTAGCGGTGATTTGAGAAGTCTTTTCGGTCATGTTACCTTTTTTGTTACCCTTTCCCTTGTAGGGGGAATTTGGGAAAGGAGAGGTGCGAATGCAAGGAGATAAAACAGTGGAAAACAAAGCAAATTATATAGATGGCGGTAATTTTAAGACGAAGATCGGCAATACTACTTACCTTGTCGGGGTGTTCTTCAACAATGCGAAAAAGGTAACAGTAGAGGACAGAATGAAGAATTTAATACGTCAGGAAGTGGTTGCTGGCAATTTCTAAGCCAGTCCATCATAAAACAATCATTTTTTTAGTGAATTATCATTCTCTGTATTGACAAAACGCTTCCGAAAGGGACAGTTTTGCCTGAGGTTGGCAATGCTCTTTTAAAGAACGGATATCGTATAAAAATCTTCAATACCATCAACTTTAAAAAGAGTATGCATTACAACCCATTCGCTTATGTGCATGATGAGAAGGACATCTTAAAGCTTGTAACAACGCTGATTGCCAACACCAAAGGCGAAGGTAAATCCAATGACGAATTTTGGGAAAAGGCAGAGAAACTATTATATTCGGCGCTTATCGGATACATCCATTATGAAGCACCGGAGGAAGAGCAGAACTTCTCAACTTTGCTTGAAATGATCAATGCGATGGAAGTCAGGGAAGATGACGAAGAGTTCAAAAACCCTGTAGATCTCATGTTTGACGAGCTTGCAGAACGTGACCCGGATCACTTTGCGGTACGCCAATATGCCAAATACAAGTTAAGTGCCGGCAAGACGGCTAAATCCATACTTGTGAGTTGCGGCGCAAGGCTTGCTCCCTTTGATATTAAGGAGCTTCGTGAGATTACGGCATACGATGAACTTGAGCTTGATACCCTGGGCGATAAGAAGACTGCATTATTTCTTATCATGTCGGATACGGATGCAACCTTCAATTTTCTGATCAGCATGGTTTACACGCAGCTTTTCAACCTACTTTGCGAAAAAGCAGATGATGTCTATGGCGGAAGGCTTCCGGTGCATGTAAGATGTCTTATTGATGAGGCAGCAAACATCGGCCAGATTCCGAATCTTGAGAAACTTATGGCTACCATCCGTAGCCGTGAGATATCTGCAGCACTTGTGTTGCAGGCAAAATCACAGCTTAAGGCGATTTACAAAGACAATGCAGATACCATCATTGGTAACTGCGACACCCAGATATTCCTGGGCGGCTCTGAACAAACGACTCTTAAGGACCTGAACACTATTCTTGGTAAAGAAACGATTGATATGTATAACACGGGCGAAACCAGGGGTACGAGTCAGAGCTACAACATGAATTACCAGAAGTTAGGTCATGATCTTATGAGTATCGACGAATTGGCGGTCATGGATGGCGGCAAGTGTATTGTCCAAGTCAGAGGCGTAAGACCTTTTCTTTCAGATAAGTATGACTTAACACAGCATCCGAAATATCCGCTGACAGCGGATGCGGACAAAAGGAACCGGTTTGATATCGAGAAGTTCCTTGATCACAACTTAATATTGAAACCCGATGACCAATATGAAGTCATCGAAATCAACGAAGACTAAGGCTTTCTCCTAAGAACGGGAGAGGGCCTTTTTCTTATGCGCGCATACCGTGAGTCAGTCGACGGGCTTACGGACAACAGTAACTAACAAACAATCATTTTAATTTACGGAGGATTTTTATTATGGCATTTTTTCAGAGCGCAGTAGGCGTACTTCAGACACTCGTTGTAGCACTTGGTGCAGGTCTCGGCATTTGGGGAGCAATCAACCTCATGGAAGGTTACGGCAATGACAACCCTGGAGCTAATGCCAAGGAGCAGGCTGAAGTTCAGACCGTTCCTATTCAATGTAAAGTTGCGCTCACCATAAAGGAGGCTGCAGAGTATTCCAATATCGGTATCAACAAGTTGGAGTGTCTGCTTCGCTCTCCGAGATGTCCTTTTGTCTTATATGTGGGTAAGAAGAAACTTGTTAAGAGAAAGGAATTTGAGAAGTTCATTTCTGACAACATTGAGATATAGCGCATCTCCGACAAACGTGATGATTCCGCGGTTTGTCGGCTATCAAAAAAATGAAATAACATTGCAATTGAGCCCCGGTTGGTGTATAATATAGCGTGCTAATTTGGGGCTCTTATAGCTTAGAAAGGAGCCTTAAATGGGAAAAGATCTCAAAGGAAAGGAGATTGGAGCAGGAATCGTTCAGCAACCTAACGGAACTTACTTCGCCAGATTTGTTGATAAGTTTGGGAAACGCAGAACGAAAAGATCCAAGAAACTTCAAGAGGTAAAACAGTGGCTTGCTGATGCTACATATATAGACCAACACAGTGACCTCGACCAGGCAACGGATATGCTCGTTGATGCCTGGTTCGATTATTGGATAGGGATAAAAAAGCAGACAGTGAGACCAAATACGGTCAGAAACTATTCGGAACGGTATGAGCGTAATATCAAGAGTGTTATAGGCAATAAACTCTTAACTGATGTGAAGCCCATTCACTGCCAGAAGATTTTTTCAGATATGGCTGATGAGGGCTATAAGACGACTACCATATACCAGACGCGGATTGCTCTTTATAATATGTTTGAGTTTGCCAGGGAGAATGATGTACTCATCGCAAACCCTTGCAAGAAGTCATTAAAGAGCGATATGGGAAAACCTTCAGATAAGAAAGAAGCCCTTACGATTGACGTTCAGAAGAAGTTCTTGGAAGCTGTGGTGGGTTACAGCTATGAGAATCAGTACCGCTTCGTATTACAGACCGGACTTCGTACAGGTGAGCTTATAGGACTTAGATGGAGCGACATCGACTTCGAAAATCGTACTATGAAGATCGAAAGGACGATGGAATATCGCTATAAGGTAGGTGAGTGGAGAGTTGGTCCACCTAAGAGCAAATCTGGCTACCGTACAATTCCTCTTACAGACGAAGCAATTCGTATTCTTGAAAACCAGAGATCAAAGAATAAGAGCTTAAAGCTCGTGCCGATTGAATGGAAAGACATAGTATTCCTTTGCAGAAAGGGAACTCCGGTCAAGAACAGCACTTATGACACAGGCTTGTTTAAGTATTGCGACCGTGTAGGCATTCCGAGATTTTCAATGCATGTCTTAAGACATACTTTTGCTACCAGATGCATTGAAGGTGGAATGAAACCTAAGACTCTGCAGAAGATTTTAGGTCATTCTAATATCGGTATTACCATGAATCTGTATGTTCATATTACAGAGGATGAAAAACATAGAGAAATTGACTTAGTGGCTGACGCTTTAAAAGTGGTATAAAACTTGATGCGAAATTCATCTCCGTGGTACTCGACGTGGTACTCGGTCAAAACCATGAATCGCGGAAAGCCAGTAAAATAAAGAAAAAATGAAGGAGATGAATTCATTATGAAATTAGAGATTGTAATCAAAAATACAGAAAAACAAACTTTTATTATTTAGAAGAAAGGATATAAAAATGAAACGTTTACCTAAATATACGCCTGCGGAAGTACGGAATGATCCATACGGATTTACTTACAAAGAAATGTCGGAAGTTATTGGCGAGAATGAAGCAAAAGCCTTATATGAAGAATTATATAAGCAATTACCACGCAAAAAAAATCTATCAATGTTGGTAAAAAATATTTGCAAAAGCAGTGATACTGAAAAGTATGTTTACGAACTGAAAGACAACAAATACATTGAAACGGTTTTTATCAAGCGGCGAGATGGTGGAACTGTTTGCGTGAGCACACAAGTCGGTTGTCCTGTTGGTTGTATTTTTTGTGAGTCCGGGCGAAATGGCTTTGTTCGTAATCTAACATCGTCAGAAATCGTACAACAGATTATATTGTTGCGTCGAAAAGTAAACCGTATCGTTTTTATGGGTATGGGAGAGCCTTTATTCAATTATGACAACTTGATAAAAGCAATCCATATTCTCCGAGATAGATATGGGCTCAACTTTCCAACCGACGGCATTACCATATCAACAGTTGGTCCGGTCGATCAATTAAAAAAATTGCGCGAGGAACATCTTAAAATTCAGTTGACAATATCTTTACACGCAGCAACACAATCTGCAAGAAATCGTATTATTCCTCACATGCGCATATATGCTATTGAAGATGTTGTTAAGCAAGCCTTATCCTATTCTGAAAGGCATAATCGCAAAATTGTCTTTGCGTATTTGCTTTTACCGGGTATAAATGACCGGCCCTCAGATGTAAGACAACTTGCAAAATGGTTTCGGGGCAAAAAAGTTATGATTAACGTGTTACAATACAACCCAACAAGCAATTCAAGAATTAAAGCACCACAGAAACGGGAAATAGTTGCATTCAAACATCAATTAGAGCAAGCAGGACTTGAAGTTACTATGAGAGTTTCTCATGGCAGAGAGATTAACGCGGCTTGTGGACAGTTAGCTAACACATATAATAAATTCAAAAAAAAATGATTAAAAGTGCCAGACGCATAGACGCAGAGCCGATAACGCATTAGGTCAAAAAACCTATGTGTTATCGGCTTTTTTATTTAATATTGCGCAAAAGCCGCTGTTCCCTATTATAGAATGGATTGCGGGTAGTGTATTAAAGTCGCCCTTTTTTAAGGATACGGCGGTATCGGGGAGGTATCGCCGTGTCCATTTTTATTTACTGTAACCCGCCTAATGCTTTGCGGTCAAAAAAAGCTATGCTCCGCAAGCGGGATATTCCGGCTATGAATGTGAACTGTCAATACATTTAGCTACTGCTTACATTTCCTTTGCGCCCGTCCGCGTCTTGCGGACGGGCGCATTTTGCTTTTTTCAACTTTTTTCTGAAAAGCGCACTCAAGAGCCATCTCCCGAACGGGTACGGAGCGAAAGGGGCAGAGAGGACAAGCCCTTAACTCCCGTCCTCTACTCCACGCGGGAAGGAGGTGAACTCTATGGAGCTATCTTCTTCCGACAAGGAAAGAATACAACATCAGTACGACGCATTAGCAAAGAAAACTTTGGTCGGCGAAGCGAAAAGCCACCGCCGCACTCTTGCGAAACGCGCAGCACGCGAAGTTACTTTTTCGGATTTGAGCGAAAGCGAACTCGCGCAGCTTTTCACAACGGACGAATACGAAAGCGATTATTTCCGTTTTCAAGTGTCCGGCTTTGATGTACTCGTCAAAAATGAACTGCTTGCCGAAGCCCTTAACGCTTTGCCCGAAAGGAAACGCGACATTATCCTTTTGTCCTACTTCTTGGATATGAGCGACGCGGAAATTGGCGAACTGCTGAATGTTGTACGCACGACGGTTTTCCGGCACAGGAAATCCGCGCTTGCGAAAATCAAACAGTATTTGGAGGGAAAAGCAGATGATGAATACCGTTAGGAAGTCTGAAAATCTGTTGCCGTTCCCTGTCATTTCCGCAGCGGCAAACGGCGACACAACCGCCATGTGCGCGATCTTGAAGCACTACGAGGGTTACATAGCGAAACTTTGTACCCGCACGCTGAAAGACGACGCGGGCAATACCTATTCCTATGTGGACGAGGAAATGCGTAACAGGCTGCAAGTGCGCCTTATTACCCGCACCCTTGCTTTTCATGTAGGATAATCTTTTAGCCCATGCGGGGAGCGTGTCCCCTTTCCACGCTTCCCGTTATGGGCTATTTGTCGTTCCGCAAAAGCATATCCGCTGTTGATGTGCTTTTGCAGGCCGACAAAGCCTATTGTTCTTTGACAAAGAAAGCGGCCTTTGGTGCGCAGCATAACAGGCAAACGGGTACATTCCGTCTGTACCGAGCCAGTCGGCGGGTACGCCATGACAGCTTTTCCCCATAGGGGAAAAGCCGAGCGAGAACTACCGCGCCGTAAAACAGGTTTAGCAGCTTGTGGGCGACGACATACAAGGCGGCACAATGATACTCCCGCGTTGAACACCCTCAAAGTATTGCGCGGCGCACCCATAAGCATGGGCCGGGGTGAAACTCCCGTGAGGTTGCAGCTAACAACCGCCCGTTTTTGCCTTTTGACGAATATAGTTTATCCATACAGGAAAAGGAGGTTTTTCTAATGGATAAAAAACAGACAATTACAACCGAACGCAAAATAGGGAAAATCACCTATCTTGTTCAAGCGTTGCCGAGTGAAAAGGCAACCGATACAATCCATAAAAAGATTGAGAAACTCATTGTAAAGGATTTGCAGAAAAAGCCCGGAAATCCGGGATTTTTAGCGTCCGAGTAGTGCATTAGGCGGCGGGATATGGTATAATGATAGCAACACATTATACCTGTTTATTCGGCTGTCGGAAAGGAGGACTAATGTTACAGTCGAATAAAATCACCGCCCTTTACTGCCGTTTAAGTCAAGAGGATATGCAAGCCGGAGAAAGCGGAAGCATACAGCACCAAAAAATGATACTTCAACGCTATGCGGACGAACACCATTTTTTGAACACAAAGTTTTTTGTGGACGACGGATTTTCCGGCGTGAGTTTTGAGCGCGAGGGGCTGCAAGCGATGTTGCAGGAAGTGGAAGCCGGACGAGTGGCGACGGTCATTACCAAAGACCTTTCCCGTCTTGGCAGAAACTATCTGAAAACGGGCGAACTCATAGAGATTGTATTTCCCGAAAACGGAGTACGCTATATCGCGATCAACGACGGAGTTGACACAGCGCGGGAGGATAACGAGTTTACCCCCTTGCGGAACTGGTTTAACGAGTTTTACGCCCGCGACACAAGCAAGAAAATCCGCGCAGTTAAACAGGCACAGGCGCAAAAAGGCGAGCGCGTCAACGGGGAATATCCATACGGCTATATCCCAGACCCGAACAACCGCCACCACCTTATACCCGACCCGGAAACCGCGCCGATTGTCAAACAGGTTTTCGCTATGTTTGTTAGCGGCGTGCGTATGTGCGAAATCCAAAAATGGCTTGCGGAAAACAAAGTCTTGACGATTGGAGCGTTGCGCTATCAGCGTACAGGACAGGCGCGGTATCAGCGGGCAATGATCGCCCCCTATACTTGGCCGGACAAAACGCTCTATGACATATTAGCAAGGCAGGAATATTTAGGGCATACCATAACCGCAAAAACTCACAAGGTATCCTACAAGTCGAAAAAGACCCGGAAGAACGAAGAAGAACAACGCTATTTCTTCCCAAACACCCATGAGCCGCTTGTTGACGAGGAAACCTTTGAACTTGCGCAAAAGCGGATTGCTACCCGCCACCGCCCGACAAAAGCAGCGGAGATTGATATTTTTTCCGGCTTGCTGTTTTGCGCTGGTTGCAGACATAAGATGTATTACCAACAGGGCGTAAATATCGAGCCGCGCAAGTTTTCCTATTCTTGCGGCGCATGGCGCAACAGGGCAAGGACAGGCAGCGAGTGTACCTCTCATTATATCCGCAAAAACGTACTTCTTGATTTAGTGCTGGAAGATATGCGGCGGGTTTTGCGGTATGTTAAGGAACACGAACAGGACTTTATCTGTAAAGCTACCGAGTACGGCGACATGGAAGCGAGAAAGGCATTAGCGCAGCAGCAAAAGGAACTTTTCAAAGCACAGGCGCGTATGACCGAACTTGACACGCTTTTCCGCAAGCTGTATGAGGACAACGCATTAGGCAGACTGACAGATGAACGGTTTGTGTTTCTAACTTCCGGCTATGAGGACGAAAAGAAATCCCTTGCCGCAAGGATAGACGAGTTACAACAGCAGATCGCAACCGTTACCGAGCGAAAAAGGGATATATCAAGGTTTATTCAGATTGTCGGGAAATACAGCGACATACAGGAATTGACCTATGAAAACGTCCATGAGTTTATCGACCGTATTTTGATACATGAATTAGACCGGGAAACCAACACCCGGAAAATCGAAATCCATTATAGCTTTGTCGGACAGGTTGATACCGAGCAGGAGCCGACGCAAGTTGTCAACCATGACCGCCGCAACATGGTAGATGTAAAAAGTATCGCTATCTAACCCCAGCAAAGTTCGCGCCGGAATAGCCGTCGTCGGTGTACCAGCGCAGGTTGGTAAAGCCATTCTGTTTTGCAAAGGTTTCGAGTATCCGTTTTTGGTTCGATATGGAATTACTCTCGCCTTGCAATTCGTCCTCATGGGACAATCGCGGATAAAGGGCGGTAATGAGGTTTTGGGTGGCTTGTCTTAACATAAAATCCTCCGTTTCCGACAGCCAGCCCCACTATTCCGTGGTTTCATTGTACCACGGAACAGGGGCGGCTGTACAGCGGTAAAAGTGATAAATCTGCTTCTTTACAGCTTGTCAAATCGCCTTTTTTTGTGTAGCAGCGGCTTCCGCTTCCAGTACCCTCGCCATCTTGTCGGCGGCGGTGCTGGTGGTGTCTTTCTTGAAAAAGCCGGACACGACAAGAACGGTATTCCCCATGCGGATTTCCGTCACGCAGTCGGGGCGGCGGGTGGTACGGTGGTCGTGCTGCTTGATATTCTCCATAGGCAATACTCCTTTCATTCAGCCAGCAGTTTCTTCATGGTTTCCATTTTCCGCTTTGCGGTTTCCTGCCGGAAGTTGACGCCAGTAAAGCGTATCGGGACGCACATGGACAGCAGTCGGTCATAAATCCGAGAATGGGCCGTGTCTGTCGGCTTTTTCAACTCGTCCAGCGGGCGGTTGGTGGTGGCGATCAGCGGCTTGTTGCTGCGGTATCGGGTATCAATCACATGGAATACCTGTTCCAGTCCATAGTCGGTGCCACGCTCCATGCCGAAGTCGTCAATGATAAGCAGCGGATAGCGGCAAAGGCGGGAAATATACTCATTCCGGCCTGTAAAGCCGGGAGAGAGGTCGCCCAGGATAACGGCGAAGTTCGTCATATATACGGGGACTTCTTTCTCCATGAGGGCGTTTGCGATACAGCCCGCAAGGTAGCTTTTCCCGTTGCCGACGTTCCCCCAGAACAGGCAGCCGATGTTTTCGGCCTGCATTTCTTCCCAATGCTCCGCATACTGCCGGGCAATCCCGGTCTGCGGGTTTCTGCCGTTGTCGTTCTCGAATGTCCATTGCTGCATGGCTGAGTCGGCAAAAGCCCTCTGTTTCAGATTTTCCACGGCTTCCACATGGCGGCGGTGTTCCTCGGCGGCCTGCCGCTGCTCACGGGCGGCTCTCTGGCAGTCGCACTCTGCCGGGTGGCGGTCACGGCCAAACAGCTCCTTACCCTCCGGGAAGTAGGCTTCTTTCGGCGTATGGCACTTTCCGCAGTAAAGCAGTCCGTCCTCGCCGATATAGTCCTCCATCTCCGGGGCGGCGGTTGTCATGTTCTCCAAAATATCTTTGATTTCACTTGTCATAAGCTTTCTCCCTCCATACAGGTATAGTCGGGGATGCCCTGTTTTACGGCTCCCTTTTTGTCATTGGCCGCCCATCTGTGCAAGGCGGCGGCATAATTCTGGTAGGCTTTCCCGCTGGCGGCAAGGTAATGGCTCATTTCCTCAATCAGCCGTTCCAGCCTGTCCGGGTATTCTGCCTGTAACTCGTCATATTCGTCCTTTGACAGAAAAATATTCTCATATCGGCCATAAGCTGTGGGCGGCTCCCCACTCGCTCTCATTGTTTGGTTCTCTATTAAGTTGTTTATATTAGTTTTGTTAGGGGTCGGTTTTCCGACCATCATAGGGTCGGTTTTCCGACCGTCATAAGGTCGCTTTTCCGACTGTATGAGGGTCGCTTTTCCGGCCATCAGTTGGTCGGAAAACCGTACCACTGGGACAGGCGGCACTTTCACATAAAGCCGATTGGGTGCGGAGAAGCCCCGCCGTTCCCGTTCTAAAAGCCCGGCTGCGTCCAGTTCTTTCAAGGCTCCCTTGATGGCGGTACAACCCTTGTCCAGCATTTCCGCTATCTCCGCAACGGGGTAGACAATGAATATCCTGCCCTCGCCGTCCTGCCAGCCGTTCTTCTGTGACAGGGTGGAGCGGTCTAATAAAAGCGCATACAGCAGCTTGGCGGTCTGTGAAATCTCCATTTTCAGCAGGAAACGGGGGTATGGAAGATAGGCGGGCAGCGTGGTGTCTGCCCTGATATAATCAGCGATAGTATCACCTCCCTCTGTGTTGTGTCGTTTTTGGGCTTTGTCACGCATTAGGACGGCATTTCCGGGGGGAAAGGATAAATGTATCGCATACCCTTTGACACCCACGAAAAAAGCCTTGATTTATGCGGGTTTGAAAGGCTCTAAAGCGTGACATTTCTGCCTTTGTTTCCGCTTTCTCTCGGCGGCTTTGCGTTTCTTCATGCACCCGGCGCAGCCGGGGCAGTATTTCCCCCGGTTGGATTTGGGGACAAAGGCCGCCCCGCAGACCGCGCAGCGTTTCCGGCTCCCCCGGTACAAGAGGGCTGCGGCCAGCTCCCCGTCAAGGGGCAGGACAGCCACACGGAACCAGCGGAACATGAGGGAATAGGAAATGCTCTGGACGCACACGCAAGGCTCCCCGTCGTCTAACAGCAGGCAGTTCCCCTCGTCGTAGTTACAGCACTCATGCACAAGGCGGCGGGCTGCCTGGTGCTGGCGGTAGTCCATGCGGGACGGCTTATCGTTCATGGCTCTGCTCCTTTCTGCGGTGCGGCTCTTCCCGGCGCAAAATCTGGTCGATGTTCCGCTTGACGGTCTGCAACTCCCTGAACCGCTGCTTCTGTTCGTGATAGGTGTTGTACAGGCCGTCTTTCTCGGAGATAAGCTGCTCGATCTCGGCCTGCAACGCTTTTCGGCCGGGCAGCTTGGTAAGCCCCTGTGCCTTGAAATACCGGGCGGCGGCTTCGGCTATGATAAAATCGCTCTCGTTTGCCTGGCGGTATGCGGCGCGGGCTTTCTCGGATTTCTGCGCTTTCAGCCCCTCGCGGATGGGCTTGGTCTTGGCATAGGCAAGTACCTGTTGCCGCAACTCCCTTTTCCCTTGCAGCTTCGTTTCCAGTGCTTTCAGTTCGCCGCTGATCTGGCGCATTTCCTGATAGGCGGTAGCAACGGCGGCTTCAAGCTGTTCCGGGGAAGAAAAGCCGTACTGTTGGTAGATGGTCAGGGTCTTGGCGGCCTGTTTCAGATTGTGTATCTTCGCCCATCGTTCATAGCCTTTGCCCTTGCCCTCGGCCATCTTCTGCTCAATGTCCACAAGCCGCTGCACACTGTCCTGTCTGGGGTCGATTTTCCCTGTCTTTTCGCCCTGTAAGCGGCCTTTCCCGGCGTGTAGGTATTCGGGGATGGCTGCGGTCTGTTCGGCGGCTCTGGCGGCTTGGTGCTGCGGGGTGTAGCGAACCGTTACGCCCCTCTGGGCGTTCTGCTCCAAAACGGCAAGGACGGCGGTGCGGTCAAAGTCGCCGCCCAGCTTCCGGGCGGTGATAGGCTTCGTCCTGTCTGGCGTGAGGTAGGACAGCCGCCCCCGGCTCTCCTTGACGGTCACACCCTCCCGCAACAGCAGAGAGGAAAACTCGTCAAAGCTGGCAGCGGTGGCAAGGGCTTTCCGTAGGGTCTGCCGCAGCTTCTCCTTGTTCGTTTCAAACTTGGTCTGCCGGGGCGTGATACCGCCTGCAATCATGGGGGCGTTCTGCTTGTCCAGTGCGGCCTGTCCCTTTTTCTGCGCCCAATATTCCCGGTCTGTGACACGGTTCTTGCTGCCGTTCAAGAGGTCGATTTGGTAAAGTCCTTCCCGGTGGCACATCTCCATGACCTCGGACTTGAAGTAGCGTAGGGCTGCGTCGGTGCAGCGGTGCTTGCACCCGGCTTTCGTGTCCGCTGGCCTGTCCATGTAGGGCAGGAACGGCACTTCCTCTATCCGCAGGCTGTTAATGACGATATGCACATGGATGTTGCCGCTGTGGTTATGCCCGTCCGGGTGGGTGCAGACAAGGGCCTGATGGCCGGGGAAATGCTCTTTACAGAATTGCTCCCCCAACGCCTGCGCCCGGTCTACGGTCAGGCCGTTGTCCGGCCCGTCCCGTGGGTCAAAGCTGATGATATAGTGGTGGCTTTTCACATCCTCCCGCCGCTGATTTTTCTCATAGCGGAGATTGGAGCGCATACACGCAACGGCAAAATCCTCGCCGCCGCAGTTCAGCGTGGACAAGCGATCATCCTCACGGGGGATAAGCCTGCCGTTTTCATCAAGGACGGGCTTCATAGTAAATTCGTCATGCTCAAAGAGCAGGTATTGTTCGGCGGCTCCGTAGTCGGCGTTCTTAGAGCCTAAATGCTTGAGTGTTGCCAACGGCGTCACCTACTTTCTTTAGGACTTCATACTTGAGGGCGGCAAGGTCGGCGGCCGCTTCCCGCAATTCCTTTGCCATAGCCGGGTAGGGGCTATGCCACTCGTTGAGGGTGCGGGCAATCTGGTTGAGATTGCCGCCAATCCTGCCGTACTCGGCTGTGAGCTTCCCGACAGCGGAGAGCAGCTCGTCATTGACTGACGACACATGGAGTACGGGGCGTATGGTAGTGCGCCGGATGGCCTGCCGGAGAAATTCGGACTGACTGATACCATAGGGCGCAAGCCGTTCTGTGAAGTCGGCGTATTCTTCATCGGTCAGCCGGGTTTTCACAACATGGCTGCGGTGGGGGGTGTTGTATCGCTTCGGCATGGGCTGTAAACCTCCTTTCACTTATCACAAAAAATGGGCTGGTCTGTTAGCTATTTTCGGGGCATTTCCTGTCTGCCGGACAGAAATATTTTTGCGGCGTAAGCCGCATAGCAGGGTTTGGGGAAGGCACTCCCCAACAAGTTTCCCGCGAGGGGCAAAACCGCAGAATTGCGGATTTTGGAACCGTGGTAGAAACTTGCTCTAAGTAAGCCGTAGATTTCCCCTTGCACTTACTACTCGTATAGCTGCCGCCTGTTTTGGCCGGATTTCTGCAAAAATCTTACGGCGTGGGGCGATTTTTACCCGCAGTTCTTTCTTTCCGCTAAAGATACATTTCAAAGGCCGCCAGCTACCCGCTTGCCGGGAATTTTCTCAAATTTTCCTTTGCCTTAGAAATACAGAAAATGCAGATTTGGCTACCGCCGCAGAAAATTTTTTGTTTCCGGCTTCACCTACCTACTACGGATGACTTTGCGATTTTGCCAAACGGATAAAGAAAAAAGCAGCAAATCTTTTTCAGACTTACTGCTTTCGCTGGCCGCCGATGGGCGGTGGATATTCAGTTTTGAAAGTTCAGGTCAGGTTGGCCCGATGATGGATAGCACAATAAATTCCTGTTTTCCCTTTAAGGCATTGTGCATTTTTTCTATTTCTCTTGATGATTATTTTTTTCATAATCAATCAATGTACCTATAACAATTCCAATCAACATTCCGATACCTGCACAAATAGAAATAGCAAAAAGATTTTGCAAAAACGCCCATGCCAACACACCTATGCAACCACCGACAATAAATCCTGTTAATAAGCCAATAGTTAAGTATTTATTACTTTTCATATTGCTATATCTCCCCTAAAAGTATATTTGTCGTTGGTTCTATTATACTATGACCTGCTTCCTTTAGGAATAGATGAATTGTAAACTGGCTGGAGTGAAACCGCTAATGACAGCCAGTGTTTGTTCTTTGTTTATCGGTCAAAGCGAAATTTGAACAGGGCGGCAATGAGCTGTTGCTTTATATGTTCCTCAACTTCGGCGTTGACTTTCCCGTGTACTTTGGAACAGTAGCGGATATATCCGGCATAGTGGGAAAGAATGGTGTCGATTGCGTCCGGGTCGCCCTCATGGGCTTTGACGATTGTTTCATAGGGGAGAAGTTTACTCATAGTCATTTCCCTCCATGAGCCGCCTTAACCGCTGCAAGGCAAGCCGGATATGCCGCCCCGCTGTGCTGCGTGTCCGGCCAATATGTACGCCGATCACTCGCTGCGGCTGGCGCAGGAAATAGTAACGAAAAATTTCTTCCTGCGTCTGCTCCGGCAAAAGGGCAAGGGCGGCGGCAAGCTCCGCATGATACAGAACGGCGGTCTGGCCGCAGGCGGTAAAAAGATATTCTTCAAGCTACTCCGGCTCGGCAAGCTGGACAAACTTTTCACTCATCAGATAATCAAGGGAAACTTCCCGTTCCCACCTCCGGCGCAGCTTCAAGATTTTATCTATGGCTGCGTGACGAATGACTACCTTGCAAAAGGCATTGAATGTGTACTGGATATGCACCTTGTAGGCTTCATCTTCGGTCATGGAAATTCCCCCTCTCTGAATAATAGTGCGGGGCGGCAGTACTCCTTGCTGTCGCCCCTTGATTGCCTACCAGCAAAGACGGGCGGGGCTGTCAACGACGGCGCGAAGCGGCGTTCATTTTATCGTTGACTGGCTCGGCTGGGTTTGCTATTTACCCGACAAACTTGAATTTATTTTAAGCTATCACGTTTTACCTTCTTAAGCCTTACTATCATTACCATAGGAATTTCTTTGTTGGTTTTAAAACATTCTTCATAAAATCCATCAATGACAAATCCAGCTCTAAAACAAAGGTTAAAAATATCTTGTATGGAACGATGATAATAAATCTGCTCTTTCGGTTGCCCTTCAATCGCTATATCATAGTAACTGTGCGGTGTCATATATTTTTCAGTCAACGTGACAAAACAAGGGTGTTGCGTTGCAAAGACAAAAATTCCGCTTTCCTGCAACAGTTCATAAACAGCCATAAGAAGTGGTTCAATATCCGTAATATCCATAATTGCCATATTAGAAACTGCTTTCGTAAAGGCTCGATTTCTTTTTAATTCTAATATACTTTTTCTATCGGTCGCATCCGCCACACAAAATTCAATTTGTTTTGCATATTGTGATTGCCGTCTTTTAGCCAATTCTATCATTTTTTTGCTGTAATCAAAAGCGACAACCGAAGCGCCTCTTTGTGCAAGATACGAAGAATAATTTCCATTGCCACACGCAATATCCAAAATGTAATCCGCAGGATTAGGAGATAGAAGTTCCGTTACTTTGGGACGCACTACCTCTCTGTGAAATTCATTAGATTCGTCACCCATTGCATTATCCCAAAATTGTGCGTTCTCCTCCCAGATTTTTTTACTTTCCTCTGTTCCCATGTTCTCTCCCACTCCCCAAATTTGCTTTTTTGCTTCCATTAAATCTTCCTTACTATATTCCATTGTTACCCTCCATAACTTCTGATTGTTGCCGTCTTGACGATTATGTATCTTTACATTACCTTCTGAAACATATGGCGCACCTTGTCCAGGCGGCTGTTTGGACGGCGGGGCTGGATGACTGGCTTGCCGACAGCGGCCTGATACCCTTTCAGTTCTGTAAGGCATACGCTCTGCCCGTTGGTGTAAAAGGCCAGATCAGTACGGTATGCCTGTATACAGCGGGCGGGAATCTCGCCAGTAAAGACAACTTCATCCTTTTTTTCCTGGACCGTTTCGATGGTGGCACAGTATTTCGGTGCATCATGATAAGCCCTGGAAAGATATTCCCGGGGCGCATAGAGGGTGAAGGAGAGATAAGGTTCCAGCAGTTGCGTCCCTGATTCCTTCAATGCCTGTTCCAATACAATCGGGGCCAATGAGCGGAAGTCCGCCGGCGTGCTGACCGGACTGTAATAAAGCCCGTATTCAAAGCAAATCTTACAGTCCGTTACGTTCCAGCCGAACAAGCCCTGCTCCAGCCCGTAACGGATACCATCCCTGACAGCGTTTTGAAAACTCTGGTTCAAGTATCCCAGCGAAACCCGGCTCTCGTATTGTACACCGGAGCCAAGCGGGAGTGGTGTAACAGACAGTCCGATGGATGCCCAAAACGGGTTGGGCGGCACCTCGATATGGATGGTGTGGCTGGCTGCTTTGAGCGGCCGCTCCATATAAATGACGGTGGGTTCCTTTACCACTGTTTCAAGCTTGTATTTTTCCGACAGCAAAGCGGAAACAACCTCCAACTGCACCCGGCCCAAAAAAGAAAGAATGATCTCATGGGTGATGGAATCCACCTCGCAGCGCAAAAGCGGGTCAGTATCCGCAAGTTGCGTAAGAGCGTCCAGCAGCCGTTCTCTTTGCGCTGCCGTTTTCGGCGCAATCGACGTCCGCAGCATGGGGAGGGGGTCCTCACGCCACCTTTTACGAGGGAGCCGGGTTGGGTCCCCTAATACATCGTTTAACCTCACGCTGTCGCTGGGAAGGATAACAATTTCACCCGGATAAGCGGTGTCTGTCCGAACAATTTCCCCTTTGGATGGAATACGCATCTCTGTGATTTTCAGCTTTTCTCTCCCGGCCAGGGCCACCGTATCCCGCAGGCGCAGCGTTCCGCTGTATAGCCGTAGATAGACACGCCGCTGGCCGCAATCTGTATACTCCACCTTGAAAACGCTGCCGCATAGGGCGGCGCTCCCCTGTTCCCCAATCGGTTGGAACAGCCCTGTCACCGCATCCATCAACGGTTGAATGCCAAGGCCCTTTTTGGCGCTGCCATAATAGACCGGGAACAGGGAGGCGTCTTGAACCCGCCGC
This sequence comes from Candidatus Weimeria sp. HCP3S3_B5, assembly GCF_052064335.1. NCBI lineage: Bacteria > Bacillati > Bacillota > Clostridia > Lachnospirales > Lachnospiraceae > Candidatus Weimeria > Candidatus Weimeria sp. HCP3S3_B5. The sequence continues at coordinate 19,936 of NZ_JBQHVU010000011.1, forward strand.
TGTTCCTCCCGCACAAGTTTTTCCCGGCTGATTGGTTCTCCTGCGATATACTTTTCCAATAATTTATCGTTATTTTCGATGACCGCATCCCATGCTTCTATGTCGGTATTTTCCTCCAGGACTATTTCCGGGGACAGCGACACCGTCTGCTTGATGATAATATCGGCGGAGAGCTTATCCCGAACAGACTGAACCACGCTCTGCAAATCAACGCCAGCCTGGTCGATCTTGTTGATAAAGATAACGGTGGGAATGTTCATTTTCCGCAGGGCATGGAACAGAATACGGGTCTGGGCCTGCACGCCATCTTTAGCGGAGATCACCAAGATGGCCCCATCTAAAACAGCCAAAGAGCGGTACACCTCCGCCAAAAAATCCATGTGGCCGGGCGTATCCACAATGTTGACTTTACATCTGTGCCACTGGAAGGAAGTGACTGCCGCTTGAATGGTAATCCCACGCTGCCGCTCCAAAAACATGGTGTCCGTCCTCGTTGTCCCTTTTTCGACGCTCCCCGGTTCTGAAATGGCTCCGCTGGCATATAGCAGACTTTCCGTCAATGTTGTTTTTCCTGCGTCTACGTGGGCAAGAATGCCAATATTGATTATTTTCATGTGATTGTCCTCCTTTTACAGCCCGAAAGGGCACAAAAATCCCCAGCAGTAAAATACTTTTACCACTGGGGATTATAATTTGCGGACATACACATATACAGCATACACCTATTTGTGACTGCTGTTTTTTTGGATATGTCAAAATTGATAAGGCAAAAGTATTCTTAAATTGGGTACAAAAAATCAAGCCCCCACAAAAGGAACTATCATAATCCTTTGTTCCCACTATTTGATTATAGTTTTATTTAAGAATACCTTGCCGCATATTTTTTACTCCTTTTCTGGATTAAATCATTGTATCACATCAGTTTTAGGAAAGCAAGTACCTAAAAGAAATTTTTCTTCCCCTTATATGTAACAATCATACCGGCTTCCTAGCGTTCAGAATGTTTTCTGCTGTCTGCTGTGGTGTTTGGTTGGAATTGTCCAACCAAAAGCCGATCCGTGGTGTTGTCTGCATTTTACTAAATACAAATTCAATGTATACAGAAAGATATAAGGAGTGGGAGGGATTCCGCCGTAGTTGGCATTGTAGGAAAATCCAAAAGTTTAGATTTTCCCACAATGCTTATCTTTTGGTCTTTGGTTCGGAATAGTGTAGTGCTGGCGGTCTATCTCTTGTTTTCGGTTGCTTGCTTCCTTACCGTACATGAGCATTCTCTCCGGGGATCTCTTCAACAATTTTCTTCAGCGAATGGTTCAATCACTTCTTTTACTTTTCAAAGTTCCACCTGCATTCCCTCAGTATTCCGGTCTCTCCAGAATCTCATTCCCTATCGAATACTCATCTTTCTTAGCTGAATATGTGACCTCCTCTTCATAATACCAAGGATCATCATCGTGTGCAGGATTTTTTATCACATGAAATTCCTGTGCCGGCATATACCCCTGTGCCAGCAGAAACGCTGCCTTTCCATCAGAATCCCGGCAGGTGTCTACTACCATCACTACATGTCCCGGACTCCCTGCACGAAGAAATACATCCCCTATACGCAGATCTTTCAGATCTATCTTATTACACTCTGTCTCCATCGATGCTGTTCCGGCATACATGAATACGGTATGCAGATACTTGATAAAGGTCTCATCAGAGTCATCTGCCGCAGCTGTCTTTACCCATGAGACATTATTACCCTTTGCAGAGACTCTGTATCCCTGCTTCCACTTTGAATACGAAGCCAGGAATCCGTTCGTAAAGTGAAAGGCTATCCTGTCATCCTCTCCTTTGCTCCGATAATACTCTGCATAAATACGCATTATGGAATCTGCACATTGCTGCAGGTCAACATTTTCTATCGGAAGAGCAAATACAGCGGCATGGCCGTTCTGCCCTGACTTCTCTGAACCGTCATACAGAAGGACCGGGCTGCCATCCGGCTTCATCGCATAATTGCGCAGGAATTCGCCGAGACTTCCATTTTCCTCATCAGTCCGGGTATATCCCTCTGGCACATTGATCCTGGTCTCAAGAGTATTGCCATCTGGATTTATATACTGATATTTTTCTTCTTCATCAGATACAGAGCTGGAAGATATATCATCTGTCTCCACCGATGTACTGCTCTTCACTGTCGATTGTGTCTGTTCAGAAATACCACAGGAACATAGCAGCAAGGCAATGATGGCTGACAGAACTATCATTTTCAGGAATCGGGCAATCGGCTTTTCAGATATCATTTTTCTTTTTTCCTCTTCATATTGCGGGGGTGCGGACATTTTTACTTGACAGTTAACAAGCTGTTCTTCCAAAAAATAATCGTTGTCTTTTTTATGAATTTTTCCGTCTAATAGATTGACTGTGCAACGCAAATCACATATAATATAAGTGCAATAGCAAGGAAAGGAGTTGACATTCATGGCTACCACAACTAATTTCAGTGTCCGTATGGACCGCGACATTAAGAAAAAGTGCGAAGCAATGTATGGTGAATTAGGTATCAACCTTACTACCGCTATCAATGTGTTTCTTCGCCAGTCGCTCCGTGTCGGCGGTTTTCCTTTTGATGTTCGTCTGGAGCAGCCGAACAAGGAAACGATGGCAGCAATGCTGGAAGCAGAACACATTGCCCGTGATCCGTCTGTAAAACGCTACTCTGATATAGAGGAAGCATTGAAAGCCTTGAAAGAATGAGTAAACATTTAGACATTGTTTGGACAAATCAATTTAAACGCTTAAGGCAGGCTGACACCACTTTTCATTACTTTGCCTGATGCACTGCCTGCGCCATCTCTGCTACGAATTTCTTTACTTCGGGAACACAGTCCTTGCCGTACTTTGCGCATAGCTTTACTATGGCGGAGCCTACGATTGCGCCGTCTGATTTCGATGCCATGTCCCCTGCTGATTGTGGGTCTGATATTCCGAAACCGACTGCACATGGGATATCCTTTGTCTCCTTTACCAGCCGGACCATAGCTCCTATATCTGTCGTGATCTTTGATCTTGTCCCGGTCACACCAAGTGATGAGACACAGTATACAAAGCCATCTGCCTCCCTTGCTATCATCCGGATACGATCATGCGATGTAGGAGCAATAAGAGATATAAAATCTATTCCGTATTTTCTGCAGACAGACTGGAATTCATCCTTTTCCTCATATGGCACATCAGGAAGTATCAGGCCATTCATACCTATCTCTGCTGCTGTCTTTATGAACTTTTCAGTTCCATAGTGGAAGACCACATTTGCATAGGTCATAAAGACCATAGGAATATCACAGTTCTTACGGATCCTCCTTACCATATCAAAAATGCTGTCAGTCGTCACACCACCGGAAAGCGCTCTTATATTCGCCTCCTGTATCACCGGGCCCTCAGCTGTCGGATCCGAAAAAGGGATACCAAGCTCTATAAGGTCCGCACCGGCCTCTGCCATAGCATAGACCAGCTGTTCAGTTATATCAAGTGAAGGATCCCCACTTGTGATGAAGGGGATAAATGTCTTGCCGTTTTTAAATGCTTTTTCTACCATCTTATTTCTCCATTCTATTGTCAGGGATCAGGTGAGTCAGACCCACTAGACCCTATACCCTTATTCCTTAATCTGCTCTCCCCTGTATCTCGCTATTGCTGCCACATCCTTGTCCCCTCTTCCGGATACTGTTACTACTATTATCTTATCCTTATCCATTGCAGGAGCAAGCTTCATTGCATATGCTATTGCATGAGCGCTTTCGATCGCAGGAATTATTCCCTCTGTCCTCGACAGGTATTCAAAAGCGTTTACCGCCTCATCATCGGTTACAGGTACATAGTCGGCCCTTCCTATATCATGCAGATAGGCATGCTCAGGTCCTACTCCCGGATAATCGAGTCCGGCGGAAATAGAATATACCGGAGCTATCTGACCATATTTATCCTGACAGAAATATGACTTCATACCGTGGAAGATACCCAGACTTCCGGTATTTACTGTCGCAGCTGTTTCTTTGGTATCTATGCCGCGGCCTGCTGCCTCACATCCGATCAGTTTTACCGAACTGTCATCTATGAAGTGGTAAAAAGAACCGATCGCATTGGATCCTCCGCCAACACAGGCTATCACTGCGTCAGGAAGTCTGCCCTCCTTTTCCATGATCTGCTGCCTTGTCTCTCTTGAGATCACAGACTGGAAATCTCTTACGATAGTCGGGAAAGGATGAGGTCCCATACAGCTTCCCAGTACATAGTGGGTATCATCTATCCTGTTTGTCCACTCCCTCATGGTCTCTGAAACCGCATCCTTAAGCGTGGCCGTTCCACTTGTTACAGGATGCACCCTGGCACCGAGCAGCTTCATCCTATATACATTAAGAGCCTGTCTCTCCGTATCTACCTTTCCCATGAAGATTTCGCACTCGAGTCCCATATAAGCTGCAACAGTAGCAGTAGCTACTCCATGCTGGCCTGCCCCGGTCTCAGCTATGACTCTGGTCTTTCCCATTTTTTTAGCGAGAAGACACTGTCCCAGGGCGTTGTTTATTTTGTGGGCTCCTGTGTGGTTTAAGTCCTCTCTCTTCAGATAGATCTTTGCTCCTCCCAGATCCTCTGTCATATTCTTTGCATAGTAAAGAAGAGATGGGCGTCCTGCATAATTCTTGTAGAGATCTAAAAGCTCCTCGTTGAATTCCGGATCTTTCTTATACTTATTGTAAGCATCCTCAAGCTCTATCACTGCATTCATCAGCGTCTCTGGTATGTACTGACCGCCATGAATACCAAATCTACCTTTCGACATATTAACTCCTTTTTATGATTTTCATTACTTCTGCTATCTTAGCCTGATCCTTGACTCCATTTTTCTCGACTCCGCTCGATATATCCAGGCCCCATGGATGAAGTCGGTCAATGGCCTCTTTCAGATTAAAGGGATCAAGTCCACCTGCCAGAAACCATGCTCTGTCCATATCCTTACCTATAAGACTCCAGTCAAAGGTCTCTCCTCCGCCTTTGCCCTTATCGAGTAGAAGATAATCAGCAGGAGATGAAAGAGCAGTCTCTATATCCTCTTTGTTTTTTACTTCAAAGGCCTTTATCACAGGCTTACCGCTCTCCTCCTGAACCCGTCTGATGTAGTCGTCATTTTCTCTGCCATGCAGCTGAGCTATGTCTATGGAGCCATTTCTTAAGAGACCTATAACCTTTTCCGCTGGTTGATCTACGAATACACCAACGGCAGCTATCTCAGGCGAGAGGATACGTCTGAGATTTCCTGCCTCTTCACCTGTTATGCTTCGGTGACTCTTTGGAAAATCTATTATAAATCCGGCAAAATCAGGTTTATATTTATTGACTATCTCTATATCTCCAGGCCTTCTCAGACCGCAGATCTTTATCCGTGTCATCTGATTCCCTGCTCTCCTTATCTGCCATCAAGCTCCCTAAGCTTTGCTGCCTTATCCTCTGCTCTCATCAGTGTCTCTCCTATCAGAACCGCGCAAGCCCCTGAATCTGCTGCATTTCTTACATCATCTGCTGTCCTTATACCGCTTTCTGAGACAACTATGCAGTCGTCAGGGATGAGCCCTACAAGCCTTTTTGTATTATCCATATCTACAGAAAAATCGGCCAGATTGCGGTTGTTTACTCCGATAATTTTTGCCCCGCAACCTACAGCAGTTCGGATTTCTTCTGCATTATGTGCTTCAACAAGCGCATCCATTCCGAGTTCCTCGGCCCTTTGCCTGTATTCAGTGATCTGGTCAGGACTAAGTATTGCACAGATCAGAAGGACAGCCGATGCTCCAAGGACCCTGGCCTGATCCACCATATATCTGTCAACGGTAAAGTCCTTTCTTAGTACCGGTATAGTGACCCTGTCAGTAATCTCCTTAAGGTACTGATCCTTTCCTAGAAACCAGCAGGGCTCAGTCAGGCAGGAGATTGCCGAAGCACCTGCTTCCTGATATTCCTCTGCTATTTTAAGATAAGGAAAATCCTCTGCTATAAGGCCCTTTGACGGGGAGGCCTTCTTTACCTCACAGATAAATGATATCCCAGGTCCCTTCAAGGCTTCTGCAAAGGAAGGGACCTTAGTCTTTCCTGCCATAGCTTCTGCCATGGACGCCATCTGGTCTGCTGTAATACTTTCCTTATAAAGCCTTGTCCGCTCCCTTGTCTTAGCTGCTATTTCTTCAAGTATGTTCATCACTTACTTATTGCTTTCCTCTATAAACTGACTGAGCTTGTCCCCAGCCTTACCGCTGTCGATAAGCTCCTCTGCTCTCCTTACTCCCTCCTTCATATTCCCTGCCTTCCCGGCTATATAAATGGCTGCGCCGGCATTCAGGCAGACGGCCTGCCTCTTAGGTCCTTTATCTGCACCGCTTATTATGTCTCTCGTGATCCTTGCGTTTTCCTCAGGCCTGCCGCCAAGAAGCTCTTTCTTATCACAGGTCTTATATCCGAAGTCCTCAGGTGAGATCCTGTAGATGCCCTTCCTGTCTCCATTTATCTCACATACTGCTGTAGGCGAGCTCATCGATATCTCATCGAGACTGTCAAGTCCGTAAACTACCATTCCGCGCTTAACTCCGAGATTTGAAAGCACCTTTGCAAGTGGCTCGACAAGCGACTCATCATAAACCCCCATGACCTGGTAGGCTGCTCCGGCAGGAGAGGTAAGAGGTCCTAGTATATTAAAAATTGTACGTATCCCAAGCTCTTTCCTTACAGGTCCGACAAATCTCATTGCGCTGTGATATCTCTGGGCAAAAAGGAAGCAGATATTTATCTTTTTAAGAATCTCTAAGTTCCTGGCCGGATCTATATCGATCTTTACTCCTAGTGCCTCAAGGCAGTCTGCTGCTCCTGACCTTGATGAGGCTGCTCTGTTTCCGTGCTTTGCTACCGGTATATCATCTGCTGCTATTACGATCGATGCGGTGGTAGAAATATTAAAAGAATTTGAACCATCTCCGCCTGTTCCTACTATTTCAAGGACATCCATATCATTCAAGAGCTTTGTGCCTGCTGCCCTCATTCCCTCTGCGGACGCCGTTATCTCATCTATAGTCTCACCTTTCATGGAAAGGGCGGTAAGATAGGCTGCCTCCTGAACCTGGCTGGCGTTTCCGCTCATTATCTCATCCATTACACTTCTGGCCTCATCATAGGTCAGATCCTGCTTATTTACAACCTTTTTGATCGCCTCTGCTATCATTTCTGCCTCCTTATATCACTGTCTGAAAAAATTTTCCATTATCTGCTTTCCAACGTCTGTCATAACTGACTCCGGATGGAACTGAACCCCGAATACAGGATATTCCTTATGCTCTACTGCCATTATCTCCCTTTGCCCGTCATCCGAAACGGCTGTTACCCTAAGGCAGTCCGGCAGACTGTCCGGATCAGCTTCAAGCGAATGGTATCTGGCTGCGTAAAATACTTCCGGCAGGCCATCTAAAAGGATGCTCTTACCAGTCCGTCTGATTGGCTTCTTTTTACCATGCATAAGCTCCCTGGCATAGGTTATCCTTCCACCGAAGGCCTGGACTATTGACTGGTGTCCCAGACAGACTCCCATTACTGGGACTTTTCCAGCGAATGATTTAATAAGCTCCATACATATACCTGCATCCTCCGGTCTCTTTGGACCTGGAGATATGAGCAGGTAGTCAGGTTTCATTTTCTCGACGTCTTCAAGGCTGCATTCGTCATTCCTTATCACCCTTATATCCGGCCTGACCGAGCCAGCCAGATGATAAAGGTTATAGGTGAAGCTGTCATAATTATCCACAAGAACTACCATTACAGACCTCCTTCTGACTTTTCCACTGCCAGAACGACTGCCTTTGCCTTGTTCTGACACTCCATGAATTCCTTTTCAGGCACCGAATCTGCTACTATTCCAGCTCCTGATCTTATCGTCAGCTTATCATTTTTCTTATAAGCCAGCCTTATCGCTATACATACATCCAGATTCCCGCTGAAATCTATATATCCTATTGCTCCGCCATAGATTCCTCTCTGGGAATGCTCAAGCTCCTCTATTATCTGGCAGGCTCTGAATTTCGGCGCTCCGGAAAGGGTTCCTGCCGGAAGGATGGCGTCGATTGCATCGATAGCGTCCTTATCATCTCTTATCTCTCCGACTACTGTCGATCCTATATGCATGACCTGCGAAAACTTCTGTACGCTCAGGTAATCAGTCACCCTTACGCTTCCGAGCCTTGAAATCTTTCCCACATCGTTTCTTCCCAGATCCACAAGCATGTTATGCTCTGAAAGCTCCTTCTCATCAGAGAGCAGATCCTTTATCAGGGCCTGATCCTCCTCATCATTCCTTCCTCTCGCTCTCGTTCCTGCCAGAGGAAAGCTCGATACGACACCGTTCTCTAGTCTGGCCAGGGTCTCCGGCGATGCTCCTGTCATCTCTATGTCATCACTTGAGAAATAAAACATATAAGGACTCGGATTGCTGGTCCTTAAGACCCTGTATGTATCAAACAGATCACCTTTTGCCTTTGCCTGAAGAGGATCTGAGAGCACTACCTGAAATATATCTCCCTCATGGATATAGTGCTTTGCCTTTTCTACCATTCCGGCATATTCTTCTTCTGAAAAAAGAGGCTTTATCTGAGACTTGAGCTCAAGAGGGGCGAAATCATATTCATCATCACCTGTGATCACTTCCCTGATCTCCTTAAGTCTCTGCGCGGCCTTCTCATATGAATCCTCCGGATCAGTCGTATCGACCCCGCTTATCAGATAGATTTTCTGCTTATAATAGTCGAAGGCTATTACCTCGTTGAAAAGCATCAGGTCCATGTCCTTGAAATCACCGTCGTCTGAAAGATCAAGCTTTGGCTCTGCATATCTGATATAGTCATAGGAAAAATATCCGACCAGACCACCCGTGAAATATGGGAGTTCCTTTAGGACTGCGCTCTTATACTTTCTTACAATTCTTCTCAGCTCATCTCCCGGGTGGGTTACTTCAATTTCTTTAATCTCTGTCGTTCCATCATCGCATAAGGACCTTTCTACCATATGTCCCTTCTGGCAGGTGATCTCCATTGTCGGCTTGTAGCCCAGAAATGAATATCTGCCCCAGGTCTTATCCTGACTCGCGCTCTCCAGCAGATAGACATGATTGCTCTTTGCGCGAAGCTTCTTCATCACCATGATAGGTGTAAGCATATCGGAGTAGATCTCCTCATATACCGGAATCCTTCTGAATTCCGAATCCATCGCGATTTCCTTTACTCTTGATAATTCAGGCTGCATGGCTTAATTATGCTCCTTTCCGTGGTCAGGGACCAGGCCCTGATCACTAAATAAAAAAGACCCGTTCCCAGAGTCGTCTCATTAACGATCTCCAGGAACGAGTCTATAAATGTCTATAGTCCCGCGGTGCCATCCTGATTCGTGGAAGTCCACACACTTAGCAAGGTACCAACATACCTCCGGCAACTGACGCATGCCTCTCGTCACAGAGTACTAAGAAATTATATCCTTTCACTGTGCCCTCAGCGGTCCATTTGGCAAGTCTCATACGATCCGGCTCTCATCATCCCGGACTCTCTGTGCGCGATAGCTTACTTTGATCTCCGCTTCATCGGTTTCATTTAAATTTGCATTTATATTACTACTCATGTCCTGCTTTTTCAAGTGAAATTTTTTCATTTATAAAAAAGCCGGCAATTTATTTAGGCCAACATGTGGTCTGAACAGTAACGGCGCCAGGGTTCAGGGCCATTAATCCTCTCATATACCTCAAACCTCAGACCTCACACCTCACACCTTCTCTTGACGTAGCCGGCAATCGATTATAACCAGCATTATGAAAGTACAGCAAATTTTTAAAAAGCCATTGACAAAAGCCTTGGAATTTAGTAAAATAGAAAAGCACGTTGAGTATCGGAAATCTCAACCGTGTCTTGGTACAGGGCATTTTTTTAAATGCTTTTTGGAGAAGTACTCAAGAGGCCGAAGAGGTGCCCCTGCTAAGGGTATAGGTCGGGAAACCGGCGCGAGGGTTCAAATCCCTCCTTCTCCGTTTATATGGCGCCATAGCCAAGTGGTAAGGCAAAGGTCTGCAACACCTCTATCCCCGGTTCAAATCCGAGTGGCGCCTCTATATGACAGTCCAGTGAAGCTGGGCTGTTTTTTTTAGTGAATAGGAATCAGTAGTCAGGGCTTAGTGGTTTTGACCTGAAAACAGTTAAGTACCCGCTAATCCCTGGACCCTGATCCCTAATTCCTAACTACTAGCTCCTATATCCTACCCTGGCTTCGTACAGCATCCTAAGATTATCATAATAATCCGCATTCGTTGTTGCCATCCATGGTGCTACATAGAAAATTCCAAGTATTCCGAATGTACATGCACTAAGCAGTGCCCATCCTATGAAGGACAGCTGGAGAATGAAGAATTCCATCTTATGACCTTCCATCATTGCCTCTGACAGACGGCGGGCCTCTGTACCGCTTATATCAGGATCGTCTGCTATGATATAGAATGTCATCGCCCAGCAGAAGCTCTTATAGATTCCCGGTATCACGAAAAGCAGTGTCCAGAGTCCTATAAAAAGATTTGTCGTAAAGTATGCTAAAAAGACATTTCCGAACTTATCAAAAATACTGAAAATATCGCCAACTCCTGCATTTCTCATTCCTCTTACTATTCTAAGAAGAAGTACAAGGCCTCCTACTATAAGGATAGGAGAAAATATCCATGAAATGATAGAACCTACAGGTGGTACTATGGCGGCTATTCCACCTGCTATAAGAGAGGGAAGCAGGACTGCAAGAACAGCATTCCAGTAATTACCCTTGAATATAGCCCTGGCCTCTTCCTTGAGCAGGGACCTGTTCAGGATTCCGTTGAAAAAGACCGGCTGTCTCTGTACCGGCGGAGGTGTCTGATATCCGCCATTCCACCCCTTGTTATTATTTCCGTTGTTCCAGCTGCTGTTATTATTTCCACCATTCCAGCCATTATTCTGCTGATCATTCCACTGCTTGTTATTGCTCCAGCCATTCTGACCTGTGCCATTACCCTGGGCATTCCAGCTGTTATTATCAGACTGGCTGTTATTGCTCCAGCCATTCTGACCTGTGCCATTACTCTGGGCATTCCAACTGCCATTATCAGACTGGCTGTTATTGCTCCAGCCGTTCTGATCCGTGCCATTACCCTGAGTATTCCAACTGCCATTATCAGACTGGCCATTATTATTCCAGTTGCTTCCGTTGTTGAAATTATTATCCATTATTTACCTCCTCTTTGGATCAGCCCAGTCTGCAGTTGTATTTCTGGCAGAAGCTTTCGTCACTTGAACATAATACTATAATACCCCTGATGAAATTAACGATAGCAGGAATACCTGTCCAGCAGAAAAGCAGATCTACAATTCCAAGACCTATCTGTCCCATATAGAAGTTACCTACTCCTATATCACCAAAGAGTATAAAAAGTATTCCGGCAGCCACCTTACTTCTGGCCGGAAGCGGCTGATAACCATAGTTCTGAAACTGATTATAGCCATTCTGGTAATTCTGCTGGAACTGACCACCCTGCTGGTACTGATTGTTACCATAGGCATTAAACTGATTATTCTGGTTATTACCAAACTGATCATAATGGCCATTCTGATTACTTCCGTAGGGACCATACTGACTATTCTGGTTGCTTTGATACTGGCCTCCGTTTTCAGGACCAACTATAGATCCGCAATTAGGGCAGACATTGCTGCCAGACTCGATCGGAGCCCCACAATTAGGGCAAAATTTTGACATAAAATCCTCCTTGTTGGGATTAGGGGTAGGAAGTTCTTTTCGCTAAATTCGAGCTGCGCCTTCGGCTTGCTCTCGCTAATAATGAAGTTCTGTTCGCTAAGCTCAAGCTTCGCCTACGGCTTGCTTTCGCTAATCTCACAGAACGACCTCGCATAGGATTCAGACTTCGCTATCGCTCGTCTTCATCTCTATGCTTTCGGCCTCAGACAGCGGCCTCGCACCTCGCACCTCACACCTCTAACCTCACACCTCTAACCTCACACCTCTAACCTCGCACCTCTAATACAAATACCCTCCCTTATCATCTGCTACTACTATCACTGGAAAATCCTTTACTGTGATCTTCCTTATAGCCTCCGCTCCCAGATCCTCATAGGCTATGATCTTTGAGCTTGTGATACATTTTGAAAGAAGCGCCCCGGCACCTCCGATTGCTGCAAAATAAACAGCATGATTTCTTACTACAGCCTCTAGCACCTCCTTCGTTCGCTTTCCCTTTCCCACCATAGCCTTTTCTCCAAGGTCAAGCAGGGTAGGAGCGTATTTATCCATTCTGCTTGCAGTTGTAGGACCGGCCGATCCTATTGGCCTTCCCTCTCTGGCAGGAGATGGTCCCATATAGTAAATCGTTGAATCCTTAAGATCAATAGGAAGCTTCTGACCCTTTTCTATCAGGTCAAAAAGCCTTTTATGAGCTGCATCTCTGGCTACATACATTTCTCCAGTCAGATAGACGAAGTCACCGATCTTTAAACTAGAAGCTTTTTCTGCCGTGATCGGCAGATCCATATGTATCTCCATTTTATTCTCCATTTCAGATCTCACAGCTTATATGCCTGTTTACATGACAGCAGATATTTACTGCTACAGGAAGTCCTGCTATATGAGTAGGATAAGTATTTATATTTACTGCAAGAGCAGTAGTCCTTCCTCCGAGACCGGCAGGTCCTATACCAAGCGAATTTATCTCTGAAAGTGCCTCCTCCTCGAGATCTCTTACCCATTTCTTTTCTGAATGGACGCCGACCTCTCTGGTCAGGGCTTCCTTTGCCATTTCAGCAGATTTTTCGAAATTGCCGCCGATTCCGACTCCTACTACCATAGGAGGACAGGCGTTAGGACCAGCTTCCTTTACAGTTTCTACTATCGCTTCCCTGACACCATCTATACCCTGTGCAGGCTTAAGCATATAGATCCTGCTCATATTTTCACTGCCAAAGCCCTTTGGAGCAACCTTAATACGAATCTTATCTCCGGGTACTATTCTTTCATGGATTATGGCTGGAGTATTATCCCTTGTATTTACTCTCTCAATCGGGTCTGCAACAACGGATTTACGAAGATAGCCCTCCTCGTATCCTCTTCTGACTCCCTCGTTTACAGCATCATTAAGATCCGATCCGCACAGATGCACATCCTGACCGATTTCAAGAAATATAACAGCCATTCCTGTGTCCTGACAGATAGGGATCATATCCTCTGATGCTATATCAAGGTTTTTCTCAAGCTGGGATATGATCTGCTTTCCAAGAGGATCATCCTCATTTTCTCCGGCCCTGTAGATAGCCTTCTTCATATCGTCTGAAAGCTTGTAGTTTATAGAGATGCACATCTCCCTGATCTTTTCAGTTATAACCGATGTATCAATTTCTCTGATCATTGATCCCTGTCCTTTTCTGCCCTGTCAAGAAGCCTGTTTATGTCATTATTTTCCGCTTCTTTGTCAGCTGAGGAATCAGCTTCATCTGATCCGGCCTGATCCTGCGCCTCCTCAACAAGATAATCACGTCTTACCTTTGCTATAGATGCAACTTTTTCATCACCTGTCAGGTTGATAAGCTTTACTCCGGTTCCGTATCTGGACTGGAGGGTGGTCTCGGCTACCTTGATCCTTATGATGGTACCACTCGTATTGATGATCATTACCTCATCATCCTTGTTTACGACCTTGGCACCTACCAGACATCCTGTTCTATCTGTGATCCTGTAGCATTTGATTCCCTTTATCCCTCTGTTCTTAAGCGGGAATTCAGACAGCATGGTGCATTTTCCAAGACCCTTTTCTGAAACAATAAGGGCACTCTCTCCCTGAGAATCAAGCTGCATGGCAATTATACAGTCACCGTCTGACAGGTTCATTCCTCTGACACCGGTTGCATTTCTTCCCATGTCCCTTACATCAGTCGATCTGAACCTGCAGCATTGTCCCTGCTTTGTAAAGAGAATGATCTGATCCTTATCCGTCACCTTCTTTACAGTGATAAGCTCATCACCGTCCCGGAGATTTACAGCTATAAGACCATTCTTATTGATATTTTCAAATTCATCCACTCTTGTCTTCTTGACAGTTCCGCTCCTTGTTACCATGAACAGGTATTCGTCATGATCAGCGCCCTCATTTCTGTCGCGAAGGGCGATCGCGGACGTTATCTTCTCATCACCTGACAGCTGGAGCAGGTTTACTATCGCAGTACCTCTTGCAGTACGTGATGCCTCAGGGATCTTATAGGCCTTTAGCTTATATACCCTTCCCTTGTTTGTAAAGAATAGCAGATTATGATGATTCGTTGTCATCATGATCTCGGTGATGAAATCATCCTGAAGAAGCTCTGTACCCTTTATTCCTTTTCCGCCACGGTTCTGAGCCTTGAAATTGTCCATGCTCATCCGCTTTATATAGCCCAGATTGGTAAAGGTAATGACTGTATTGTCATCAGGGATCAGATCCTCATCGTCGATCTCATCATCCTCACCTGAAACTATGACTGTCCTTCTGTCATCTCCGTATTTTTCCTTGTATACGATGATCTCCTTTTTGATCACACCGAGAAGCAGCTTTTCATCTGAGAGTATGGCCTTATACTCCTTTATCTTTATCTGGAGTCCGTCATACTCATCCAAAAGCTTCTGTCTCTCGAGTCCAGTAAGGGCACGAAGTCTCATTTCTACTATATTTGAAGCCTGAACCTCGTCAAGACCGAATCTCTCCATAAGTCTTGTCTTTGCTGTCGCAACATCGTTTGATGATCTTATTATAGAGATGACCTCGTCGATAAAATCGAGCGCCTTTAACAGACCCTCAAGTATATGGGCTCTTTCCTCTGCCTTATTGAGATCGTATTTTGTACGTCTTGTGACTACCTCCTCCTGGAAGGACAGATAGTAGTCAAGCATCTCCTTCAGGTTTAATACCTTAGGCTGATTATCAACAAGTGCAAGCATTATAGCACCATAGGTTTCCTGGAGCTGGGTATGCTTGTAGAGCTGATTCAGCATGATCTGAGGATTTATATCCTTACGTAGCTCGATGGCTATCCTCATTCCCTCACGGCTTGTCTCATCACGAAGGGCTGTGATGCCGTCGAGCTTTTTATTCTTTACCAGATCTGCTATATTTGCTATAAGCCTTGCCTTATTTACATAATAAGGCAGCTCTGTTATAACTATCCTGTTTTTTCCGTTGGCCATCGGCTCAATATCTGTGACGCCTCTGACCTTTATCTTTCCACGGCCGGTTCTGTATGTCTCACTTATTCCTCTGTGACCTAATATCTGGGCTCCTGTAGGAAAATCAGGTCCCTTAATTATAGTCATTATCTCATCAATATCCGTATCCCTGTCATTTTCAATACGATTATCGATTATACGGACAACTGCGTCTATTACCTCACGAAGGTTGTGTGGAGGAATATTTGTAGCCATACCAACTGCTATACCCTGGGCTCCGTTTACCAGAAGATTAGGGTAACGCGAAGGGAGGACAAGGGGCTCCTTTTCAGTTTCATCATAGTTTGGAATGAAATCAACCGTATCCTTGCCTATATCCTGGATCATAGCCAGAGATATCTTTGAAAGTCTGGCCTCTGTATACCTCATGGCTGCCGGACTGTCTCCGTCTACTGATCCGAAATTTCCATGACCATCAACAAGAGTATATCTGGTGTTCCAGTCCTGAGCAAGATTTACAAGGGCTCCGTAGATAGAGGAGTCTCCATGCGGATGATATTTACCCATTGTATCACCAACTATACGGGCGCATTTCCTATGCGGCTTGTCCGGATAGTTGTTCATCTCGCTCATAGAATAGAGGATTCTTCGCTGAACAGGCTTCAGACCATCCCTCACATCCGGAAGTGCTCTTGAGACTATAACGCTCATAGAGTAATCGAGATAAGAGGACTCCATGGTCTTCTTCAGATCTACCTCTCTTATATTGTCAAAAATTTTGTCGTCCATTTTTCTTCCTTGTCAGATTCTGACATGTTAAATATCAAGGTTTTCAACCTTTTTAGCGTTTTCAATGATGAATTCTCTGCGGGGCTCTACCTCATCTCCCATAAGAGTGGAAAATACCTTGTCAACCTCTGAAAGGTCGTCATCATCCATATTCACTCTCTTCAGGATCCTTCTTTCAGGATCCATAGTGGTCTCCCAGAGCTGATCAGCATCCATCTCACCAAGTCCCTTGTATCTCTGGACCTTGTTATTCTGGTCACGGCCTATCTGATCCATGATCTGATTCAGCTGGTCATCATTGTAGGCATACCATACCTTTTTATTTTTTTCGACCTTGTAGAGAGGAGGCATTGCCAGATAGACATAACCCTGCTTGATAAGCTCAGGCATATATCTGTAGATAAAGGTCAGCATCAGCGTAGCTATATGAGCTCCATCAACATCGGCATCAGTCATTATTATAATCTTATGATATCTGAGCTTTGTGATATCAAAATCGTCAAGGATTCCTGTTCCGAAGGCTGTTATCATGGCCTTTATCTCTTTATTGCTGTATATCTTGTCCTCACGGGCCTTTTCCACATTCAGGATCTTGCCGCGGAGAGGAAGTATCGCCTGAGTAGCACGGCTTCTAGCAGACTTCGCTGAGCCACCGGCTGAATCTCCCTCGACTATGAAGATCTCGCAGTTTGCCGGATCCTTATCGGTACAGTCTGCCAGCTTTCCCGGAAGGGATGTAGAATCAAGAGCTGTCTTTCTCCTTGTCAGATCTCTGGCCTTTCTTGCTGCCTCCCTTGCTCTCTGGGCCAGAAGCGATTTCTCACAGATGATCTTTGCGACCTGAGGATGCTGTTCCAGATAATAGGTCAGCTGCTCACTTACAACTGAATCAACAGCGGTCTTTGCATCGCTATTCCCAAGCTTCTGCTTGGTCTGTCCCTCAAACTGAGGTTCTGAGATCTTTATGCTGATGATAGCTGTAAGTCCCTCTCTTATGTCATCTCCGGTAAGTGGAGGATCATTTTCCTTTATAAGCTTATTCTCATGAGCATAGTTATTAAAGGTCCTTGTGACCGCAGCCTTGAAGCCGGCCACATGGGTTCCGCCTTCAGGTGTAATGATATTATTTACAAAGCTGTATGAGGAATCATTGAAGGAATCATTATGCTGCATGGCAACCTCTACAAGCACATCATTCTTTTTTCCCTCACAATAGATCACATCCGGATAGAGCGGCTGCTTACCACGATTTAGATATTCCACGAATTCCTTGATACCGCCCTCGTAGTGAAAGACATCTGTCCTGTCCTCTTCACCTCTATGATCAGTCAGAGTGATCTTTAAGGCCTTAGTAAGGAAAGCAGTTTCCCTCAGTCTGGTCTTTAAGGTATCAAAATCGTATTCAGTCGTCTCAAATATAGTCTCGTCAGGCTTGAATGTGACCCTGGTTCCGGTCTGATCAGACGGACATTCTCCAACGACCTTCAGATCATACATGGTCTTGCCCTTTTCATATTTCTGCTTATAGACCTTTCCATCACGTCTGACCTCTACCTCCAGCCAGTCGGAAAGAGCATTTACTACTGAGGCTCCTACTCCATGAAGACCTCCTGATACCTTGTAGCCTCCGCCTCCGAACTTACCTCCGGCATGCAGGACCGTAAATACGACCTCAACACCCGGCTTTCCTGATTTGTGGTTAATATCTACAGGTATCCCACGTCCATCGTCAGTTACAGTTATGGTATTACCCTTATTGATCTCAACCTGTATATGATGACAAAATCCTGCAAGTGCCTCATCAACAGAGTTATCAACAATCTCATATACAAGATGGTGAAGTCCCTTTGCAGAGGTCGATCCTATATACATTCCAGGTCTTTTTCTGACTGCCTCGAGGCCCTCAAGGATCTGTATCTGGTCACCACCGTATTCATGTTCAACCATTATTTCTGCTCCGTTTCCTTTCCTGCTAGATCCGTGGAATCAGTCACTTCTGTAACGGTTCCTTTTACTACTTCAAAAATTTTATTTATTTTATACTGACTTCTTACAAAATCATCAAGCCCTGTACAGCTGATAAGCGTCTGGGTCTGTGACAGACTCTTGAGAAGATCCTGCTGTCTCTTGCTGTCAAGCTCTGATAGCACATCATCGAGCAGCAGAACAGGCTTTTCTCTTGTAGCCTCCTCCATCACATTTACCTCGGAAAGCTTAAGCGAAAGGGCTGCTGTTCTCTGCTGTCCCTGGGATCCGAACTTTCTTAAATCTGCACCTGCCAGATCAAATCTCAGATCATCTCTGTGAGGACCCTTTGTGGTCGTCCCAAGCCTTAAATCATTATCAAGTGATCTAACAAGTGCTTCTCTGAAGTCATTCTCTGACACATTACTTTCATAGCTGAGTCTTACCTCTTCCTTTTCACCTGAGATCTCACTGTGGATTTCACTCACTACAGGTGATATCTCCTCTATAAACTGCCTTCTACGACTGATTATCTTTTCTCCATAGCCTGCCAGGGCCATATCCCACACAGACAGGGTATCAAGAAGTCCTCTGTTCCTGTATATTTCCTTCAAAAGGCTGTTTCTTTGGGCGAGTGCCTTGTTATATTCACTTAGATTATAAAGATAGACTCTGTCTATCTGACAAAGCTCTGTATCTATAAACCTTCTTCTCTTGTCCGGTCCCATCTTTATTATAGACAGGTCATCAGGCGAGAAAAATATCACATTCAGTATTCCAAACAGCTCAGAGGCCTTTTTTATAGGGACCCGGTTTATTGCTATTCCCTTGGAATGTCCTCTTTTCAGATGGACATCTATCTGATATGTCATGCCGGCCTTTTCCACAATGGTCATGATATGTCCCTCATTCTGATCGAACCTTATCATTTCGCTGTCCCGGCTTCCTCTGTGGGACCGGCTTGTGGAGCAGACTCCTATGGCTTCAAGTATGTTGGTCTTCCCCTGGGCATTATCACCCCAGATGATATTGGTTCTGGGATCAAACTGTATGGAAAGATTCTGATAATTTCTGAAATCTCTCAGATCCAGGGATCTTACTATCATCTACCAACCTTTATCTCTTCTCCATCGTATACCACGACATCACCCTCATAGAGCTTTCTTCCTCGTCTGGTATCGGTCTCGCCATTTACTGTGACCTCACCATTCTGGATAACCTCCTTGGCTTCCACGCCTGAGCTTACCAGACCGGCCTTCTTAAGAAGCTGACCAAGCTTTATGAATTCATCTGTTTCTCTTATGTTTATAACCATATTATCTTACGTTATTAAAATTTATCGGCAGTATCAGATAGATATATGATTCCGTTTCGTTCTTAATAAAGCAAGGCGATTTTGAATCAAAGAAATACATAGTAACCTCTTCATCATCTATTGCCTTAAGTGCCTCTACCAGGAACTTAGGATTGAAGCCTATCATCTGATCTGCTCCCTCCTTGACTATAGGAAGACTCTCGTTCATTGTTCCTACTGCAGAGTTTCCTATAAGCTCCATCTGATCATCTGCAATCCTTACTATGACCGGGTTCTTACGGGCCTCTACCTCCCTTACAAGAAGCGTAGCACGTGTCACACCCTCTATCAGCTCTCTTCTGTTGACTTTTATCTTTGTATTGAACTCATTTCTTATCATCTTCTCATAGTTGAAGTACTCTCCATCTATAAGCCTTATGACCATAATAGTGTATTCAATCTCAAAGATCATCTTTGAAGGAGTGATATATACAGAAACCATATCGTTCGATTCGGAACTTAAGATCTTGTTGATCTCGTTCATCTGCCTTCCTGGTACCACGACATTTACATCTGGATATGATTCCTTAAGAGAACAATTCCTGATTGAGATACGGTGTCCGTCAAGGGCTACCATTCTGAGGTTGTTTCTGGAAATATTGAACAGGATACCTGTCATCATCTTGTTGGCGTCATTGTCAGATACAGCAAAAGCTGTCTGTCTGATCATTTCCTTAAGAGCCAGCTGGGACATCACGACCGGATCCGTTATCCTTACAGGATCGAGAGCAGGGAAGTCCTGTCCTGATTTTCCTATTATCTTATAGAGTGCCTTATCGCATCTGATCGTCGTATGGAAAACCTCGTCCGTATCTATGTAGACCGTGCTCTTTGGAAGATTCCTTACCACATCAGAAAAGAGCTTTGCATCAAGGGCTACTATTCCCTCCTCATCGATTTCACCGTCTTTTACCTGATTTTCTATTCCCAGATCCATATTGCTTGCAGTAAGTATTATCTGTCCGTTGAATGCCTTTACAAGTATACATTCAAGTATAGGCATAGTTGTCTTTACAGGTACAGCCTTTGTTACTACATTTACGCTTTCAAGAAGCGCCTCCTGTGAACATGAGATCTTCATTTTTCTGACGGACTCCTTTCTCATCATTATTATCTAAAAGATAATAATCTTATTATTATAGTCAGTAGATATGTGGAAAAGTCCCGTTTTCCGCTATATATCAATGTTTCTTTAAAAAATATCCATGTCATCAGCTGTTAGTCTGATGTTTGACGGTCTTTATAGACTGTGAATATTTCACCTATGAATTAGGATCGATCTTCTTTTTTATAGCATCGATCTGTTTTTTCAACTCTTCATTGTTCTTATAATCATCTGCTACCTTGTTGGCACCGTAGATAATTGTCGAATGGTCCCTTCCACCAAGCAGCTGGCCGATCGCATCAAGTGGATAATCTGTTAGCTGCTTGCAGAGATACATGGCTATCTGCCTTGGCTCGGCTATATTCTTACTCCTGTTCTTCGATGTCATCTGGTCTATGGTCAGATCATAGTGGTCAGCGACTACCTCGATTATGAGCTGGGGAGTGATCTCCCTTGGCTTTTCAGGAGAAATGATGTTGGCAAGCTCCTGCTGGGCTATATCCATAGTGATTTCTGTGTGCTCTATATTGGAGTAGGCTATGAGCTTGTTAAGGGCGCCTTCTATCTCACGGACATTAGTAGTAATGTTTGTTGCTATGTAGTTAAGTATCTCATCAGCAAGATTTATATTCTCATCCTCGACCTTTTTTCGGAGAATAGCCATTCTTGTCTCATAGTCAGGATTGCCTATGTCAGCCATGAGTCCCCATTCGAATCTTGATCTGATACGGGACTCTAAGGTCTTCATTTCCTTAGGAGGACGATCAGAAGTAAGGACAATCTGTTTTCCGGCGGAGTGGAGAGCGTTGAATGTGTGGAAAAACTCCTCCTGAGTCGATTCCTTACCTATTATAAACTGTATATCATCGATCATCAGCACATCAACCTTACGGTATTTCTCCCGGAATTTGCTCATTGCCGAGGTATTGTTGGTACTTCGTATAGATTCGATGACCTCGTTTAGAAATTCCTCTGAGGTCACATAAAGAACTTTTTTTTCAGGATTATGCAGCAGTATATAGTTTCCTATCGCATGCATAAGGTGGGTTTTGCCAAGTCCCGGACCACCGTATATATAGAGCGGGTTAAAATTCTTTCCGGGAGTCTCTGCAACCGCAAGTGCAGCATTCTGGGCAAAACGGTTATTATTTCCTACTACGAATGAATCAAACGTATATTTGTCATTCAGGTTAGAATTCATGTAGTTTGGATTTCTGAGAAGATCCTCCTGTGAAACTTCAGTCTTTGTATCAAGCTGGTTGGCCAGAATGAAGTGGATATTATATTCCTTTCCTGTCATGTCAGCTATCTTTGTGATCAGCGGCTTCTCATATTTCTTGGAAATATAATTGATAGCCATCTCATCAGTCTCATCCGATGCCATGACTGTCAGCTCATTTCCATCTACTGAAACAATCTTCAGTGGTGCAAGCCAGGTGTTGAATGAGACATCAGCTATTTCATAATCATTCTTGACTGAGAGAAGTATATCCTCCCACATTGACGCAATATCGTCCATTACCGTTTTACTCCAGACTATATATTATAATAGGAAGAAACACATTCTTCCCCTGTGATTTCGTCAAAAAACCACTATCTATTTTACCTAAAATTAAGAGAAACTTCAACTCCTAACAGAAATTTATGTTGATATTTTTAGTTATCAACAATTTTATTCACATTGCCAACATCTTGTATGTTTACAAAATATGGTCTCTTATGTTGTAGCTTGACATTCTTCAGATTTTTGTTAAAATGATAGTCGATATTCTGTCCACGTAGATAATATTTTAAGGAGGTGCGTATATATGAAGATGACATTTCAGCCAAAGAAGCGTCAGAGAGCCAAGGTTCATGGCTTCCGTTCAAGAATGAGCACAAAGGGCGGCCGTAAGGTTCTCGCTGCAAGACGTGCTAAAGGCAGAAGAAAACTCACAGCATAAGCTGTTTACTATGAAGTTTTCAGAATCTCTTAAGAAGAATTCAGATTTCAGGAGGGTTTACAGAAAGGGTCATTCTAAGGCAGACAGTCTTTTTGTCCTTTATGTACTCCCCAATGATCTGAATGAAAACAGGATTGGTATTTCTGTCAGCAAGAAAGTTGGAAATAGTGTAGTCAGGCATCATATCACAAGACTTGTCCGTGAGAGCTACAGGCTTAATGAGGATTCATTTATCTGCGGATATGATCTTGTCCTTGTAGCCAGACCATATGCCAGATCAAAAAGCTTTGATCAGGTCTCTTCCTCACTTCTTTCTCTGATGAGATATCATCATTTATTATTGGAACAAGCTTTATGATGAAAAGATTTATTATCTTTCTGATTAAATTCTATAGAAAATATATTTCTCCGTTCAAGACGACAAAATGTCCTTACTATCCTACCTGTTCCACATATGGCCTTATAGCTGTGGAAAAGCATGGTGCTCTTAAGGGTGGAGCATTAGCACTCTGGAGAATTATCAGATGCAATCCATTTTCAAAGGGTGGATATGATCCGGTTCCGTGATTGGAGGATTTGTTTTGATACCAGTTTTTTTAACAGCATATAATGGTACATTTATCGGTCCTATAGCAAAGGGACTTGGATGGATAATGGACAAGATCTATTATCTGATCTATACAGTTCTTGGAATACACAATGGTTCGATAGCCTTTGCTATTGTTCTTTTTACTTTTATCATATATATGGCTCTTCTTCCTCTTACATACAAGCAGCAGAAGTTTTCAATGCTGCAGCGTAAGATGCAGCCGGAGCTTTCAGCAATCCAGAAGAAATATAAAGGAAAAAGGGATCAGGCTTCCATGCAGGCCATGAATGAGGAAACTCAGGATCTCTATGCCAAGTATGGAGTCTCCCCTATGGGAAGTTGTATCCAGCTTCTTATCCAGATGCCTATCCTTTTTGCCCTCTACCGTGTCTTCTACAATATTCCTGCATATCTGGGTGAGGTCAAGGGGATATTTAGCGGACTTACCAACAGTATTGTAAGTACTAGTGGATATGAGAAGATAATGACAGCGCTGGCTAAGACTGCCGGTGTTGCCAACACTTCTTTCAATGGCAGTGGAACTGCATCAAAGAATTTTGTCATTGATGTCCTCTATAAGCTTCCTGATTCAGGCTGGATGAAGCTTACAGATAAGTTCCCGGATCTCTCATCCCAGATCAGGGATACTCATGGCATACTTCATTCTGTAAATTATCTTGGCAATCTTAATATTTCAGATACGCCATGGAGACTTATAAGCTATGGCTTTTCAAACCATTTGATTGGCCTTGCTATCGGGGCTATCCTTATTCCGATACTTGCCTATGGTACCCAGTATCTTAATATGAGGCTTACACCTCAGTCTAATGATTCTAATGATCAGATGGCTCGTCAGATGAGGACCATGAACCTCATGATGCCTCTCATGACTCTTTTCATCTCTTTTACTACTCCTGTAGGTCTTTCTATTTACTGGATAGCCGGTGCCGTGATCAGATCAATACAGCAGGTCCTTCTCAATCGTCACTTTGAGAATATAGATCTGAATGATATAATTGAAAGAAACAAAGAAAAGGCACAGAAGAAGAGAGAGAAGAGAGGAATCGCCCGTGATAAGATGATGCAGTACTCAAACATGAGTACCAGAAGCTTAAGCAGTAAGGCTAACTCCCTTAATGATAAGGAAAGGGTTGACCAGCTTGAAAAGGCAAGGGAGACTGCATCTCATGCCAGAAAGGGCAGTATGGCTTCGAAGGCTAATCTGGTTAGGGATTTCAATCAGAGGAATACGAAATCTAACCACAAGGGAGGTAATTGATTATGGAGGAATTCAGAGAGTTTACCGGCAAGACTGTTGAAGATGCGATAACAAACGCATCAGTTGCTTTAGGGCTTCCTTCATCTGAGCTTGAGATCGATATTCTTGATAAGGGCTCAAATGGCAGGCTTTTTGGTATTGGGGCCAAGGATGCTGTTATAAACGCAAGGATAAGGTCTACATCATGTGAGGATATTGCCAGGGATTTCCTTGATCAGGTCTTTGATAAGATGGGTCTTACTGTGAATATAGAGATGCTCTATAATGACGAGGAGAGCGTTCTTTCGATAAACTTGAGCGGTGACCATATGGGTCTTCTTATCGGTAAGAGAGGACAGACCCTTGATAGTCTTCAGTATCTTACAAGCCTTGTTATCAACAAGGGACACGATAATTATATACGTGTTAAGCTTGATACGGAGGATTATAGACACAGAAGAAAAGAGACTCTTGAGAATCTTGCAAGGAATGTTGCCTATAAGGCTAAGAAGACTCATAGATCCCAGTCTCTTGAACCAATGACTGCTTATGAGAGAAGGATTATCCACACTGCTCTTCAGGATGATGACGAGGTAACTACATTTTCTGAGGGAGAAGAGCCATACAGACATGTGGTAATCGACCTTAAGAGATAAGAGGATATTTAAGGCCTCCCTTATGGGAGGTCTTTTTTATAAGAACTTATCAACTTTATCAACTTTTGATGTTGATAATAACGTTAAGAAGGCTATTATGAAGAGTGTATATGATACTATTGCAGCTATAGCGACCCCTTTATCCTCTTCCGGAATAGGTATAATAAGGGTAAGTGGCGGTGAATCTATCAAGCTTGTGGATAAAATATACAAGGGAAGGGCTTCCCTTACCTCTTATGCTGCCAATACCATTAACTACGGTCATATTGTTGATGGGTCCGGCGAGATTGTGGATCAGGTCCTTGTTTCTGTATTCAAGGCTCCGCACAGTTATACCGGTGAGGATACTGTTGAGATAAACTGCCATGGTGGAATCTATGTTTTAAAACGGGTTCTTTCACTTGTCTTTTCAACAGGGGTCCGTCAGGCAGAACCAGGTGAATTTTCTAAGAGAGCCTTTTTAAATGGAAGAATGGATTTGTCTGAGTCTCTTTCTGTAATGGATCTTATTTCCTCTTCAAGTGAAAGAGCCTATCGGAATTCCATCCGTCAGCTTTCTGGATTTCTTTCTGAAAAGGTAAAAATACTCCGTTCTGAAATCTTACGTGAGGCAGCTTTTATTGAAGCATCATTAGATGATCCTGAACATTATGATCTGGATGGATTTGATCAGAAGCTATGCTTTAGTCTGAATAAATGGAAGAAGGAGCTTTTTCTTCTTATTTCAAGCTATGATCAGGGTTCGCTTATTAGGGATGGAATTGATACCGTTATTACCGGACCTCCTAATGTTGGTAAGTCGTCTCTTCTTAATTTTCTTTCGGGAAATGAAAGAGCTATAGTGACCGATATTCCTGGCACTACAAGGGATATTATAGAGGAGAGGGTAGTCTTTGATGATCTTGTATTAAATCTAGTGGATACTGCCGGTATCAGGGTGACATCTGATGCTGTAGAATCTATAGGAGTAAGGAAGGCTATAGAGGCTAAAGAAAATGCTGACCTTATTCTGTACTTAGTTGATTCATCTGTACAACTAAGTCAGTCTGATATTGAAAATATCTCTGCGCTTGATCAGTCCTATTCTATTGTTTTATTAAATAAGTCTGATCTCGATACTGTAGTAGAAAATGATGATATTCGCCGCTTTTTTAATGGTTTGGTGGTATCTTTTTCTACAAAAACAGGGCAGGGTTTTCATGAACTGAAGGACTGCATCGATAAGCTCTTCTTTGATGGCGGTCTGGATAAGGACAGGTTCTATATTACTTCTGAGAGGATTTATAATGATCTGCTTGATGCTAATAAATCTCTGGATCTTGTCAGTCGATCAGTAGCTAATGGTCTGTCGGAGGATTTTTTCACCTCTGATCTTTATGATGCCTACAGGTCCTTGGGATATATTCTAGGCGAAGAGGTCAGTGACGATCTTGTAAATAAGGTCTTTTCTGATTTCTGTATGGGAAAGTGAGCTTGCTTTGATAGAAGAAAGATATGATGTAATTGTGGTTGGTGCCGGACATGCCGGCTGTGAGGCTGCTCTGGCCTGTGCCAGGATGGGGCTTTCCACTATTATTTTTACAGTTAGTATGGATTCGGTGGCTTTTATGCCATGTAATCCTCATATCGGTGGGTCGTCAAAGGGGCATCTGGTAAGAGAAATAGATGCCCTGGGCGGCGAGATGGCTAAGAATATAGATAAGACCTTTATCCAGTCCAAGATGCTTAATTCATCCAAGGGTCCTGCCGTTCATTCTCTCAGATGTCAGGCTGATAAGCTTGCCTATTCGATAGAAATGAGGAAGGTGCTTCAGTCCACACCTGGTCTTACACTCCGTCAGGCTGAGGTCTGCGATCTTTTTATTTCTGATCACAGGATAGAGGGAGTTCGTACTATATCAGGAGCTACTTATTTTTCTACCTCTGTTGTTTTATGCACAGGAACCTATCTTAATGCAAGATGTCTTTATGGTTCTGTGATAGAGCATACAGGTCCTAATGGGCTGAGGGCTGCCACCCATCTTAGTAAGTCTCTTCTTGATAATAATGTAAAACTTCTCCGCTTTAAGACTGGTACTCCGGCGAGAATTGACAGACGTTCCATAGACTTTTCAAAAATGACTGAGCAGTTCGGTGATCCTGTTATCACGCCGTTTTCCTTTGAAACTGATCAGAGATCGATCCAGAAGCATCAGGTTTCATGCTTTCTTACCTATACCAATGAAAGGACTCATCAGATCATAAGGTCCCATCTCGATCAGAGTCCTATCTATTCCGGTGTAATAGAAGGTACTGGTCCAAGATATTGCCCGTCTCTTGAGGATAAGGTGGTAAAATTCCCCGAAAAAAGCAGACATCAGCTCTTTATAGAGCCTGAAGGCCTTCATACAAATGAGATGTATGTTAGTGGTGCTTCTTCCTCCATGCCCGAGGATGTCCAGTATGAATTCTATCATTCTATAGCTGGTCTGGAGCATTGTGAGATAGTAAGGAACGCCTATGCTATAGAATATGACTGCCTGGCCTCTCATCAGCTTAAGAATTCACTTGAGTTCAAGGCTATTTCGGGACTTTTTTCCGGAGGTCAGTTTAATGGTAGTAGTGGATATGAGGAGGCTGCTGCCCAGGGTCTGATTGCTGGGATCAATGCAGGAAGATATGCCCTGCATAAGGATCCTGTCATTCTGTCCAGATCCGATGGTTATATTGGTGTCCTGATTGATGATCTGGTTACAAAGGAACTTTCAGAACCTTACCGAATGATGACTTCCAGAGCGGAATATAGACTCCTTTTACGCCAGGATAACGCAGATATCCGGCTATCAAAATTCGGTCATGAGGCAGGATTGATTTCTGATAAGGTTTATGAAAAGGTTTGTCGTAAGGAAGACGAGACCAGGTCTGAGATAGAAAGAGTAAGTCATGTTTTCGTTGGAGAAAATCCTCATACTAATGATTTTCTTTTTGCTTTCCATTCTGTACCTGTTACATCTGGGATAGGTCTTTCTGATCTGATTAAGAGGCCTGAGCTCTCCTATGATATCACGGCACCTTTAGATCCAGATCGCCCTTATCTTTCTTCATCTGTAAGAGAACAGGTCAATATTCAGATCAAGTATTCAGGATATATTGACAGGCAGGAAAAGCAGGTTTCTCATTTCAAGAAGCTGGAGGATAAGCTTATTCCTGATTCTATTGATTATGATAAGGTTCCTTCTCTTCGTATTGAGGCCAGGCAGAAGTTAAAGGAGGCCAGACCTGTTTCTATCGGTCAGGCTTCCAGGATTCTTGGAGTTTCTCCTTCTGATATTTCGGTTTTGATGATATATATTGAGTCGGGGAAATATCTGGGTTAGATTATTATTTGTGAGGTTTTTATGGATGACAGGTTTTTAGCTGATACATTTGATCAGATAGGTATTTCCTTAACCAATGACCAGATACATATGTTCGATACATATTATGATATGATTGTTGAGAAGAATAAGGTTATGAATCTAACCAAGATAACTGATTATCATGAGGCAGTTATTAAGCATTTTGTTGATTCCTGTTCGCTTGTTCTGCTTGATGATGATATTTATATAAAGAAGAGATTTACTGATGGTGCATCTGTTATCGATGTTGGTACTGGTGCTGGTTTTCCTGGTATACCTCTTAAGATCATTTTCCCACAGATCAGACTTACTCTTCTTGATTCTGTGAATAAGAAGCTTGATTTTCTAAGAGATGTATCCTCTGAGCTTGGTTTTACTGATATAAATATTATTCATGGTAGGGCAGAGGATATTTCTCATCAGAAGGGTATTAGGGAATCCTTTGATTTCTGTGTCTCACGTGCAGTAGGAAATCTTGCTGTTCTTTCTGAATACTGCCTTCCTTTTGTCAAAAAAAATGGTTTTTTTATTTCCTATAAATCAGAGAGAGCAGATGATGAACTTAAGCAATCAGCTCATGCTTTTTCAGAGTTGAGAGGTAAGCTTATCCAGGAGGCTTTTTTTGATCTACCGGAATCAGATATTTCCCGTACGCTTCTTCTTATTATGAAGACTGGAAATACTCCTAAGATTTATCCTAGAAAGGCTGGAACTCCATCTAAAAATCCGTTATAATTATTGTAAAAGATAATTATGCCTTTGTTTTACTATGACATTGTTTTGTGACCTGGTTTTAACTAACTTTAATAGGAGCAATAGGATATGATTGAAGAATATTTGAGACAGAGACTTTCTCTATTGACAAATGATAAGAAAAAACTCAAGGATTCTCTGATTGAGATCCGTTCTTCTCTTCATGAGACTAAGCTTGAGCTTGATGATTATATGTCTTCAACCTCTCGTCCTTTTGAACCTTTTAATCCCAGAAGAAATTCTTCGACTGATGACAGGCTTTCACAGATGAACGAAAAGATCAGTAAACTTAGTTCAAACTTTGAAGATCTTTCGGCTCGGATTTCTTCGCTTGATTCTGAAATCAATGTGATAAATCAGTGTCTGGATGAATATGAGTCTCTTATCTTTACGGATAGAAGCAAGTAATGTTTCACGTGAAACATTGATGTTCATGTTTAGTTAGAGATAGCTTATTATTTTTTGAAGGCTATTTTTTGTGGATAAAAGCCTGGACTTTTTCTTATTTCTCAGCTTTATAAACTTATTTATATACTTATCAACAATTCTTGGTATATAACTTATTAATTGTGTTACTATGTTTGCTTTCAATAATATTTATGATAAATATAATAGTAATCTCTACTGTTCTGCTATAAATCGGTAGACATATGAAGCATTAATCAATGTTATATTCCAGAACTCGGACTATAATCCCTATCAATCATTTTCTCTTTATGATTGGAAATGATAAAGGTTGAATGCTTTGAATAGAATTGCAAAAAAAGGATCTTTTTTTAGATATTGATTGCATCTTACTGGATGTAAATAACTCCTGCGAAAAGGAGATACTAAGTATTATATCCAAACAGAGAAAATGGAAATTATGATTGGAGATAATAAAGGTTGAATGCTTTGATTAGAATTGCAAAAATAAGGATCTTCATTTTAGTTAATGATTGCATCTTACTGGATGTAAATAACCCCTACGAAAAGGAGATACTTTACTAACTATTATATCCAAACAGAGAAAATAGAAAACAGGCAATTAGGCAGTCTACTGAATTTCTCAAGATACCCGCATGTCTATATGGCTAAAAGTGCTTCTGTTGAGGTTAGGACATCACTTTTTTCCTGTACCGTATATGACTTTGTCGGGACTGTTGTGGTCTCTAAGAGGTGCGTGTATACTTAGAAACACCAGCAAAATGTATGTAATCAGACATCGGGCAATAAGCGTTCAGCCCTCAATATAGGCGGGACATTCACAAAAATCATTTTAGGGCACAAACATTAAAGATTCAGCAAATGCCATGCCAGGAAAAGCCAGTATATTTCTTTTAGACAAGCAGCAGCAGTACGTAAACAGACATCCGGCAATAAGCCTTTAGCACCTAAATATAGACGGCACATTCACAAAAATATTTTTCGGGCACAACAAGCTGACATGCAGCAAATGCCATGTCACTAAAGACAGTATATTTCTTTTAGGTTGACGGTCACCATATCACAGTTGAACTCATGCAATATGTCTGCGAGCTGCTTGCCTCTAATAATTACTCGAATAAAGATGTTTCAGTGAAACCTAGCTTGGATAGAACACAATCAAGGCGATTGATATACATTGTCTTCAGGAGAAGCATAATGTAATGTAAATGGATCTGATGGATAAAGCCATCTCAAAAAGCCTTGGGAATATTCCAGATTCCTGGGTATTGATGAATTCAAATTTTATAAGGGTTATAGGTCTGATACTCACATCACCTATCTCGATACATGGCATGTACTCTTGGTACAGAACGGTAAAAAGAAGCAGGTCGTATATGAATTTCTGTAACATATAGGAGAAATCTGGATGCGTCATTCCTGGGCCTTGGCATGTGATATAATCCGATTTTCAGGAAGCGTTCTAGGAGAATTGTCCCTGGTTACAGATTGGCCTAGATTACTTTTGTATCGTGAAAAACTTCAATGAAAAGGTGGTAAAGTAGGAGAAAACTGGATGCGTCATGTTGATACATTGGCATGTGACAGAAAACTCGATTTTCAGGATGCGTTCTAGGAGAAATATCCCTGGTTACAGATAGTCTTCGATTACTTTCATATCGTAAAAAACCTTCAATGATAAGTTGGTAAACGAAGTCCGTAAAGTTGAATAGCGCTGTCTTATTGAGGAGTGCCAATAATAGCTGCTAAAGATCTTAATAAATCCAGTTATATACTTACAGCAAGCCGAAAGACCCTGCAGAAAAGAGACGAGTATGCAGCCGCAGAATTGGTCATCCGTAAGGGCAGCAGTCTTTTTAAGACAGATGATATTGTGGAAGGTGGGGTATGAGGTAAAGTACGATAACTCATCAAGGAAAACATGGCCTTTTTTTCACTTGATCTAGTAAAGGAAAAACTCGCTTTTGCATACAGCTTAAAGGATGAAGATGAGATGGCTGTAGCAATCATGGATATCGTGGATATATGTGACGCAAGAGGTAATGAGCATTTCAGTTGGTTTACGAATCTGGCCGTTAATCACTTCTCCGGGATCATTGAACATGCACGATATCAAATATTAACATGAAAGATTGAAGGAATCAATCAGAATATAAAGACACTCAGAAGACAGGAGTAGGGATATCCGTACGATGAATATTTTTTCTAGAAGATTATAGATATGAGCAGAAATGATTATGTCAGGAATCAGAAATCATATAGAATATGTGACTGAACCATTATCATGATGATATATTATTAAGTGGCTGTTTCCTGTCTGTTAGCTATTAGTACTTTGCTCTTAAATCTTGCAATTCACTCGGCTAGATCTTATGACTATCATAACTTTCCTATGGTGAGAGGCACTATACTCATTGATATATCTATTTCTGTTATCGCTTCAAATTGTTCTATGTTGAAATTAGTCATTGATGATACAATTCTTTGCTTTTATTCCTCTAAAAAATATGCTAGATATGGCTTCTAATCTCTATATCTACGACTGAAGTTTTCTAATCACAAACATTATGATCTGCGATAATTAGAATTTGTAGAAGTAATTATTTCTGGAAAATTAGGATTTTTATCTGTCCTAGGCCTATGATATAAACGATATGGGATGCTTTCTTTCAAAAAAGAACGATTACCTAATCTTTGCCCCTAACTCCCATTTCATGCAAAACCCCAATATATGTTTCACGTGAAACATATATTGTATATAGTAAAATGAATTGTAAAATGCTATAATAGAAAAGCAACATTGTGACCTAACATGGGAGTAATAATGAACAAAGTTATAGCTATTGCAAACCAGAAGGGTGGAGTAGGAAAGACGACTACGGCAATAAATCTATCTGCCTGCATGGCCGAAAAAGGTAAGAAGGTTCTGATCATCGATCTGGATCCACAGGGTAATACTACAAGCGGATTCGGAATAGACAAGTCAAAGATCGAGAATACAGTATATGAACTGATGCTTGATGAGTGTTCGATCAAGGAAGCAATCAAGAAAATAGAAATAGATGGAGTCGATAATCTCTATATCATTCCGTCGAATGTTAATCTGGCCGGAGCGGAGATAGAACTTCTAGGGATTAACGAAAAGGAATACATTTTGAAAAACGCAGTGGACTATATATCTGATGATTATGACTATGTATTCATCGATTGTCCACCATCACTGAACATGCTCACAGTAAATGCAATGACAACGGCAGATAGCGTGCTGGTGCCGATCCAGTGTGAGTATTATGCACTTGAGGGAATCAGCCAGCTGATGCATACAATCGATCTTGTGAAGCAGCGTCTGAACAAGAAGCTTACTATAAACGGTGTAGTTTTCACTATGTATGACGGCAGAACCAATCTTTCAAATGATGTAGTAGCAACAGTCAAGGAGAATCTGAATACCAGGATCTATAAAACCATCATACCGAGAAATGTAAGACTGGCAGAGGCACCATCACATGGTTTACCAATAAATATCTACGATCCTAAATCTGCAGGAGCTGAAAGCTACAGAAGCCTTGCTCAGGAAATTATTGAGAACGAATAAGAGGAAACATGGCAAGATTGAATAAACATGGTCTTGGTAAAGGATTGGACAGCCTGATACCGGATATGACTAGCCCATCTGAAAAGACGGAAAAAGATGAAAAAAAGGACGGCGTCACAATTGTGAGCATCAATAAGGTTGAACCCAACAGGGAGCAGCCAAGAAAGATATTTAATGAAGATGCAATTCAGGAGCTGTCGGAATCGATCAAGCAATATGGAATAATACAGCCGCTTCTGGTACAGAAGAAGGATGATTATTACGAGATAATAGCTGGAGAAAGAAGATGGAGGGCTGCAAAAAAGGCTGGACTTGAAGATGTGCCGGTCATAATAAGGGATCTGTCTGAGCAGGAGATAGTTGAGATTTCTCTGATTGAGAATATTCAGCGTGAGGATCTGAATCCGATAGAAGAGGCCCTTGCCTATAAAAGGCTGCTTGATGAATTCAATCTGAAGCAGGACGAGGTGGCAGAAAAGGTCAGTAAAAGCAGAACTGCAGTGACAAATTCGCTTCGTTTGTTAAAGCTGGATGAAAGAGTCCAGCAGATGCTAATCGATGAGATGATAAGTCCTGGACATGGAAGGGCATTACTGGTAATTGAGGATCCGGAAAAACAGTACCAGTTCGCGCAGAAGATCTTTGACGAAAAGATGTCTGTAAGAGATGTGGAAAAAGAGGTTAAGCGTCTCCAGAAGAATAAAAAAGAAGATAAGAAAAAGGATCAGAAGCCTGATGAGAGAGTGCTTACTGAGCTTGCTAGAATAGAGGAGGAACTAAAACAAAAGATTGGAACAAAAGTTCGAATACAGCCAAAGAATGCTGAATCTGGAAAAATAGAGATAGAATACTTTTCCGGAGAAGAGCTTGATAAGATATTAAATTATTTTAACAAATAGAGGAAGCAAGGATGATTGAACAATATTTAGGAATAGAGACAGATTATATAGTTATAGGGATAGCTGGTTTCGCTATCCTGCTGCTGATACTTCTGATCGTACAGGGAGTAAGGATCAGCAAATTAAAGAAACGGTATGAGGAATTCATGCAGGGCAAGAACGGAGCTTCACTGGAGGATACTCTGATAAAGAAGCTTAATAAGGTTGAGGAGCTTGATCAGAAGAATGAGCTTAACGAGGCAAAAATCGACAAGCTTGACAGAGACATAAAGCCATGCTTCCAGAAGATAGGGCTGTTAAAATATGATGCTCTTGATGAAATGGGAGGAAAATTAAGCTTTGCTCTTGCACTTTTGAATGCTAAGAATAATGGATTCATTATCAACAATGTCCATAGCAGAGAGGGGAGCTACAGCTATATCAAGGAAATCATTGATGGCAACTCGATAATCGGATTATCACCTGAGGAAGAGAAGGCTCTTTCTATGGCAATCGACGGGACAGATGAATAAATATATGAGTGCTGCGGGACTCGCAGGATTAGACCAGAATGATTATGAAGATCTTTATAGAATAGTGGAAAAGGATCCGGATCTATATATTGAGGCAAGCTATATTGAGGGAAAAGAATATGACGAGAGATTGATAGAGCTTACTAAATATATTGCTCCGAATATAGGGATCACACTTAGAGGCTTTCTGGACAGGGACGACCAGTTCATACGTCAGCTGGCTTTTCCTGTAATAAAAATAAACGAGCCTGTAAGTAAAAAATATAAAAGGATAAGTCCTCTGAAAAATGAACCAGCCGCGCTTACAAGGAGCGATTTTCCTACACTAGGATGCAGTCTGTATTCATATGTGCAGAATCTCTATGAGGTATCGGATGGAGAAGAGCTTTCAAGTCTTACCAATGCGACTTGGAAAGGTATAGGCATAAGCGCGCTCTCATCAGCAGGTATGATTCTTCTGCCAATGGGAAAATCAGAGAACAAGGAGCTTCGTGCCATCGAGGGAAAGCGAAACAGGCTGAAAAAAGAACTTTTTAATGGAAATGACGACGCATATGAACAATTAACATTGACAGAAATGCAAATTTATACTACAATAGACAAGCGGGTCAAAAAGAACGGGATTTATGGAGTTATATCGACCACACTGATGCCTCGAGGTGTCGAGGAGGATATGTATTACTGCATTGGTCAGATCGAGGAGATAAGCTCTAGCAAGATTCCTTTGACGGAACAGATAGTCTATCATTTTCTACTGTCCTGCTGCGGTATTAGATTCTGTGTTTCTATCAATAAGGATACCCTTATAGGAGAACCGGAGGTAGGGCGCAGATTTAAAGGAATCGTATGGATGCAGTCTAGGATTTTCGCTTGACTCACAAGTAAATAGATGTCTCTGTAGCTCAGCCGGATAGAGCGTCCGCCTCCTAAGCGGAAGGTCGTGTGTTCGAATCACATCAGGGACGTTACCAGTAAAGGCATGGAAGAATTCATAAGAAATTCTTCCATGTTTTTTTATATAAAAATTTCAGGATCCGATCAGATGACTATTGGAAAAAGTTGATTTATTGAAAGATAAATCAGCATCATTTCCTTATCTTTAGATTACGCCATTCATATAGATAATAGGTTCCAGGGATGGACAGGTGTATGGAAAAACAGTAGAACTTATCCTGATATAATAAATAGTTGAAACAAGATTCAAGTAAATCAGAAAACAGTTGCAATAATTATTAAAAAGTATTAAAGTAAAGATATGGTAGCAACTATCAACTAGCAAGAATGACTGGGGGTTTCCTATGGATACCAAGGAATCAGAAATCAAGAAAGAAAAAGAAAGAAACAACGAGTCAGGAACAGGAAGACTTAACGGCCTCGTGATACTGATCTGTATTGATCTGATAGGGCTGATGGCAAGCCTTTATAGTATAAAGGCAGCGCCTGATGCTAATCTCTTTCTCATACCGGCATCTATCACTCTTGTGATGTGCGCTATAACTGCAATGGTCTATGTCCAGATCAAGAATCAGGATGAAAGGGAGAGACAGAGGATCACATCGGATGTCGCAGAGGCACTTTCAGCTATGATCCAGATAAATCAGAATAGCGAGCAGAAGCTTGACCAGAAGATAAAGGAGCTTAGCAACGAGTATCAGGTACCGGCAGAGGAGATCATAAATGCGCTGAAGGCAATGACAAAGATTTCCCTTGGAAGGAGCAAGGAAAACGCTGCAGCTCTTATCAATTCAAATGAGGCGCTTGTGACCCAGACCATGGATCTGCAGGACAGGATCGATGCTCTTGAAAAGAAGATAAACAGCCTGTATGAGGCGGATATACCAAAGCAGCTTGACGATCATGGTCATAAGATCTCAACAGGAATAGGTGATCTGTCGCATGATATAGAAAGACTTGATACCGATGTAAGAAGGGTAGAAAAGGTAGCAAGGGATATGGAACTGTATTCATCCCTTGTGGAGGCTGAGAGATCGAAGCTTAAGGAAACCGGTATGTTGAATCATACAGAGTTGAATGAAAATACAACTAATCGTTCAGCAGGTGATACAACAGGTAATGTGGAGAAGACAGATAATATCACCTCACAGCCAGATATATCGGAGATGAGCGATGATGTTACCTCTTGGCAGGATACAGGAGACCTGAGTGCAGATATTGTTCAGCCGACAGATGAGACTGATCTGACAGAGGATATTATCCAGCCGGCGGATGAAGCAGACCTTAGTGATGATATTGGACTGCAGCCAGAAGAGGCGGACCTGAGTAAAGACGATGGTCCGTTGACAGATGATGCAGATCTGAGTGAAGATGTAATCCAGCCGACAGAAAAGTCGGATCAGAACGAGGAAATTACTTTGCCGATGGAGGAGGCAGATCTGTCAGGCGATACAGCCATGGAGGAAGAGGGACCAGACATTACAGATGAAATTACTATTCCGCCAGAAGAGACAGATCTTACAGATGATATATCCCCACAGACGGAAATTCCTGATCAGACAGATGATATCATGCAAGAGGAGGACGATAATGGTCTTTCGGATGATATCAGAGTGCCTGATGAGAAGGAACTGGATCTTACAGATGATATTGCCGGGCCTGTGGATGATCAGATCACAGATCCAGCTGATGATATAAAGGAGACTGTGGATGAAAATCAGGAGGCCACGGAAGATAGCGGAGAGCCTGTCTTTGACGAAACCGATCTGACAGGAGATATCTATTCAGATGATAAGGATGGAACTGAGCAGGCAGATCTTGCCGCCGGGACAGGAAGGGCTGACGGCAGCCAAATGTCTGTATCAGACCAGCCGGACGCTTCAGTAGAAGATAAGGATAATACTGCAAAACAGACAGGGCAGGAAACATCGGTTGGCCAGGATAAGGCCGTAGAGCCTGGTAAGGACCTGACAGAGGATATCTCTTCACAAGAGGAAAAGACCGAGGAGATAGACGATGATAGTGACTATGATCCAAATAAACGCCTTTCACCTGAAGAAATAGCAGCCCTGTTCGCACAGTCGACAAAGTCAGAGGATATATCTGAGAAGACGGAGGAAGAAGAGAAGGCCCCTGACACAGGAAAAGAGTCTGAAGAGGACAAGAAGGAAGCAGATGCAGAGCCAGACAAGACTTTGGAGAGTCAGGGAGATCCTAACAGGATGATGACGCCGGAGGAGATACAGGCATTGTTTTCAAAGATATCATAGGAGGGAGTAGGGGATAAATTAATCGCAGATAGACGAAAATTATAAAAAAAATATAAAATTTCAAAAAGTACTTGCATTTTGAAATGA
Source organism: Candidatus Weimeria sp. HCP3S3_B5 (assembly GCF_052064335.1). Lineage (NCBI taxonomy): Bacteria > Bacillati > Bacillota > Clostridia > Lachnospirales > Lachnospiraceae > Candidatus Weimeria > Candidatus Weimeria sp. HCP3S3_B5. The sequence continues at coordinate 57,750 of NZ_JBQHVU010000011.1, forward strand.
AACGTGTATAATAGTTCTTGTCGCCGGGAACGACGACAGGAAATAAGCGCGATTAGCTCAGCTGGCAGAGCACCTGACTCTTAATCAGGGTGTCCAGGGTTCGAACCCCTGATCGCGCAGCAGAAGGTCCTTGTTCTGTGAACTGCTTGCGGAACATGGGCTTTTTTTTTCGCGTATTAATTGAGCGGGGACATGAGCATACAGTATGCGGGAATGAAGCGCTAGTGCTTCATCCCCGCATGCTGTATGCTCAGCATTCGCGCGAAAGCGCGAATGAGCAGTCGCAGAGCGACTGCGAATGTCCCCGCGAGGAAGAAGGCGATGGATGCATTCGCGCGAAAGCGCGAATGAGCAGTCGCAAAGCGACTGCGAATGTCCCCGCGAAGAAGAAGGCAATGGATGCATTCGCGCGAAAGCGCGAATGAGCAGTCGCAAAGCGACTGCGAATGCCCCCGCGGAGAAGAAGGCGACAGATGCATTCGCGCGAAAGCGCGAATGAGCAGTCGCAGAGCGAGAGCGAATGTCCCCCGCGTGGAAGAGTGCGATGGATGCATTCACTATCATTTATATATATTATAAGGAGAACAAATGAGACTACGAAATATCCCTGGTGCCAGAGAGCATGTGGCTGAAAGCACTTTTACTATAAATGAGCCGGAAAGATACAGGGGACATTTCAGTGATCTGTTTGACGGAAGGCCAGTCCAGATAGAAATTGGAATGGGTAAAGGAGCATTTATCACTGAAAAGGCCAGGCAGAACCCCGAAAAGGGCTTTATAGGAATAGAAATGTATTCGTCGGTGCTTTTAAGAGGACTGGAGAAGGTAGAAGTCATGGAGGAGCCGCCGGAGAACCTCAGGATGATCTGCATGGATGCAAGGGAAATAGATCAGGTTTTTGATGAAGGAGAAATAGACAGGATCTATCTGAACTTCTCGGATCCATGGCCCAAGGAGAGACATGCAAAGAGACGGCTTACCCATCATAGTTTTCTTGATAAATATCACAGGATCCTGAAGGAAAATGGGATAGTAGAGTTCAAGACAGATAATAAGGGACTGTTTGAATTCTCAGTTGAGGAGGTCGAGGAGCACGAGGGCTTTAAGGTAATAAGCATTACAAGAGATCTCCATCATGATGATGAACAGATGAAGGACAATATCATGACGGAGTATGAAAAAAAGTTTTCAGGACTTGGAAATAAGATCTGCAGGATGGTTTTTCAGAAGATCTGAGAATAGAAACTTGATTTCAAATAAAAGTTTTTAAGTTATCCACATTTTGTCAACAAAACGTGGATAACTTTTTTATTTTCTCTGATTATTTCGAATCTTCTTGTATTTGATTCGGCCCTTCTTTTCAGAGTAGGAATCACGGCGCTTTTTATTGACTGCCCAGATAATGTTTCTGAAAAGGAAGAAGATGCCGATGGCAATGGCAAGAGCGACAAGAGCGGCAATAATTATCAGAAGTACATTGAGCTGGAGCACTGGAGAGCCTGCGCCCTTTGAGGCAGAAAGATTATGGAAGGGATAGAGAGAATTCCTGGACTCAGTGGAGTTGAGCCGGCAGCTGCCGATCCTTTTATTGCCATATGTAAAGACGAGAAGACCGACAATGCTCTTGTCAGAGGAGGCGGATTTCTCAACAGTAAGCTTTACGTCAGACGGGTCTGCCTTCTTAGGAAGCATCACGCTGGCATCCTGGTCAGGAGCGATAAGAGTCGAGTCGGCACCGTAGAGAGTATTACCTAGAAGATCTGTAGACTGAGAAAGATCCTTAAGCTCGGAGATTTTTACATATTTGAAGTTCTTGAAGCCCCAGTCAAGTAGCTTTCTTGTATCATTCCAGTGGTCTGGATTCTTTGCACACATTACGACACAAACAAGAGTCATGCCGTTCTTTTTGCCATAGGTCACAAGAGTCGAATGAGCCTTGGTAGTATAGCCGGTCTTGCCTCCGACACAGTAATCGTAGAGATAACGTGAGGTGTGGTAGAAATTCAGCATACAGTGATGATTGTTAAGATAGGTCTTGTCCTTGTGCTTGTTGGTAGGCGGGATGATATAGTGCTTTGTGCCGCAGATCCTGGCAAAGGTCGGATTCTGGTAGGCAGCCCTTGAAATCCTTGCCATATCAAGAGCAGTAGTCCAGTGTTCATCGTCCGGCAGACCATTAGGATTGTGGAAATGTGTATGAGTGCAGCCAAGCTCCCTGGCCTTGTCATTCATCATCTTGATGAAGTTCTCCTCAGTGCCGCCGACATGCTCGGCAATGGCCCAGGCACATTCGTTGGCAGATTCGAGCATCATACCGTAAAGGGTTTCCTCCATGGTCATTTTTTCACCGACATCACGAGAGATGGATGAGGTACCACCATAGCTTTCGGCGACGGCCTTCTGGGAAAAGGTCACAGTTTCGGAAAGGTCTGAATGCTCAAGGGCTACAAGAGCAGTCATAATCTTAGTGATGCTGGCAGGATAATGCTTTGTGTTTCCCTTTTTGTCGTAGAGAATTGTCCCGCTGTCCACATCCATAAGAACAGCAGACTTGGAACCGACCTTGGGACCATCAGGCCACTTGACCTGAGAAGAGGAGCTGGTATCTGAGGCCCTTACTGTGGTCATGGAAGAAGCGGTTGAAATGATAACAGAGCTGGCAAGACAAAGGATGCCGATAATTTTTTTGATATTCATAGTGTTATAATAAGAAATAAAACAACGGGTTACATAACTATTTATTTACTATAGTTCAAAATAGCTAAAAATTCAACAACCACGGGATAATCTATGTTATAATCTGTGGTAAAAGTGTAGTATTGATCGAAGGGATATATATCAGAGGAAATATGTCAGAAGAGATTCCAATGTACAGGGAAGAAAAGAGAACCTATGACCTGGAGCGTATAGAGGCTCTTATAGAGGAGAATGGAGGCCTGGCACGAACAAGCCAGATTACCGGTGAGCTCGGAGTCGATTACAGGAGGCTGCAGCAGTTCGTAGCTGAGGGCAGTCTTACAAAGATCAGAAACGGCGCATATACATACAGTAAGGACAGGATATCCGAGGAAAGGCTCATATATGCTCTTTTTCATCAGGATGGGGTGCTTACCATGGAAAGCGCCCTCTATTACCATGGATATCTGAAGCAGAGGCCCTATGGCTGGTCGATAGCAATAGATAAGAACGCGAGCAAGTCCAGGTTCAAGCTCTGCTATCCTATAGTCAAGCCATATTATACAAAGGAGAATGTCCTTAAGACAGGAGTCATGACACTTGACAGAAAGGACTTTCCTATGAAGATATATGACAAGGACAGGCTGATCTGTGATGTGCTTAAGTATCAGGAGAAAATGGACAGGAAGGAGTTCAGGGAGGGAGTGTTCTCCTATATCAGGGACGAGGACAAGAATGTTGTCAACCTAATGAAATACGCGAAGGAGAGGCAGGTCATTGCCAAGGTCAGGAATATGATCGGAGTGTGGCTGTAGTGATGAGAAAGGAAGAACTGAGAGAATTTTCAGCCGAGAATCAGATACCTTTCCGGCAGGTCCTGGGATGGTATGTGAGCGGGCTACTGCTTCATCTGATAAGTGAGACCGGATTTCTCGAAAGGATGATAATAGTCTCTCCAGTTTCGCTTAATCCTGACCAGGACCTGCATATACTTGAAGAAGGTATCAGGGCATATTATCTTCCGAATCAGGAATATGCCAGTGAAAGAAACTTTGTCCCGGGATGCCCCTACAGAGCGGATTTCAGGGAAAGACTTCTTCTTATGCTGCAGAGAGAGGCGATGAGGGCAGGCTATCCTCTGGAAATAAGGGTCATTTCAAGGGACAGAAGAGTCGGCATCTACTACGATCAGATGTATGTCCCGCTGGATGTCATTATAGAGGAAAATCAAATAGATGGTGGCCAGGAGATAAGAACAGAGGAAGAGGTGGAATACTTTGACCCTGAAATAAAAGCTATAAGGCTCTTTAGTCTTTCCCCAGCTATGAGGTCAGCCCTTCTTGTGAAGAATATACTTGAAAGGCTGGAGCTTGACAGCGAAATGGAGGACTATCTATACCTTTATGACATTCTCACAAAGGAGACAGTATCAGCCAGGGAGGCCTGCTGGGCAATAAGAGATCTGACAGGAGCAAAAAGTGTTGGACTAGATGAGGCCTTTAAGCAGCTTAAGACTTATGACAAAAACAGCTATATGAAAAGAAAATGGAAGGTCCTTCTCAGAAGACATGGACAAAGGGAGCCGGTCTGGGAGAAAGTGATTGGACTTGTAGTAAGGTTTACGGAGCCTGTCATAGGAAGCCTTGAGAATGATCAGCCGTTCTTCGGTGAATGGATGCCTGAGCTAGGGAGATATCTCGAATAATGGAGTTACTTAAAAAACTTGAAGAACTAAAACAGGATGATCCATATCCCATGCATATGCCGGGACATAAGAGGGTAGCCCTGTCCTTTCCCTGTGTTTATGATATAGACATTACGGAGATAAATGGCTATGATAATCTCCATGCCCCGACCGGTATCATAAAAAAGCTCTCGGATGAGGTGGCAGAGATGTATGGAGCGGATCACGCCTTTCTTTCTGTGGGCGGATCTACTGATATGAATCTGACAGCCATCTTTGCGGCTACAAGGCCTGGGGATAAGATACTTATAGCAAGAAACAGTCATAAAAGCGTTTATCATGCGGCGATCCTAAGGAACGCAGATGCCTGCTATGCCATGCCGGAGATAGCCGGAGGTGAGATAGCGGCGGAGATAAGCCCCATTGAGATAGAGAGATGCTTTGCAAGAGATCCTGATATAAGGGCCTGTGTGATCACATCACCGACCTATGAGGGCGTGATCTCGGATATAGAGGCCATAGCAGGTATCTGCCACAGGCATGGAGTTCCTCTTATAGTGGATGCGGCACACGGAGCCCACCTCGGCTTTCCGGGCTTTGGCACGAATCCAATAGGTCAGCATGCAGATGCCGTTATACTTAGTCTCCATAAGACACTGCCGTCACTTACACAGACAGGCTGTCTGCTTATAAATGATGACAGTCTGATAGATAAGGAGAGAATAATAAAATACTTTAACTATTTTGAAACAAGCTCTCCATCCTATGTGCTGATGGCAGGTATAGACAGGTGTGTGACATATATAAGGGAGCATGGAGAAAAGGGCTTTTCGGACTACCGCAGCAGGCTTAACAGGCTTAGGAGCGATCTTATGGCAGTGCCAGGGATAAGTCTTTTCAGGACAGAGCGCTATGACGATTCCAAGCTTGTCATTCGTATGAGGGGCAGGAGCGGGACTGAGATCGAGGAGATCCTTAGGAAAGGAAAAATAGAGGCAGAAATGTCATCTCTTAACTATGTTATCTGCATGACATCGCTTATGGATACGAATGAGGGATTTGACCGGCTGCTTGAAGTACTTAAAAGGGCAGCAGGAGAAGATCTCCCGGATGAGAGCGGGAGATCAGAGGGAATATACGATATCTGTCCAAAAAAGAAGGACAGGATAGGGATAGCTGAGAGCAGAGCAACAAAAAGGGTTCCGATAGAAAAGGCAGAGGGCATGGAAAGCGGAGCCATAGTAACGGTCTATCCGCCTGGAATCCCTCTTATAGTTCCCGGTGAGATATTTGACAGAGATGTGATAAAAAGGATAGAGGAAGCCCTTGGGAAGGGGCTCTTCGTCGAGGGAATAAAGGATAATGGCCTTGAGGTAATAGATTCAGGGTCCTGCTTATAAACGTGCATATGAAAAGAATTTATGTTATCATAGGGAAGAGTGCATCGGGAAAGGATACTATAGCAAAGAGGCTCCTTGATGACAGAGAGCTTGGTTTGGCAGGGATAGTTCCATATACGACCCGCCCGATAAGGGAGGGCGAGATCAATGGTAAGGATTATTTTTTTACAGACCAGGGAAAGCTTGATGCGCTGAGGGAGAGGGGAAAGGTGATCGAGAGCAGGACCTATCAGACGGTTTACGGTGACTGGACATATTTCACAGTAGACGACGGACAGATAGATCTGAGCAGAAGGGACAGCCTGACAGTCGGAACTCTGGAATCCTATATGAGCTTTTGCAGATACTTCGGCGAGGAAAGAGTCCTGCCGATATATATAGAGGTAGAGGATGGGGAAAGGCTTGAAAGGGCCCTGCAGAGAGAAAGAAAAGAGAAAAGACCTAAGTATCAGGAGCTGTGCCGGAGATTTCTTTCAGACAGCAGGGACTTCTCGGATCAGAAACTAAAGGAAGCGGGGATCCGGGAACGCTTTGTAAACGAGAATATAGATAAAACGGTTTCAGAGATAAGAAAGCTTATCAGACAGAGGACATGATATGGATATAAAGATCAATCCACTGAATCAGACAAGTACTGATAACAAAACCGAAAAGTCCCAGAAGACCGACAGCGAATTCAGATTTACCCTTACCGAAAAGATAAAGGATACAGATCTGAAGGAGAAGCTAAACGACCTTATGGGAAAGATCGATGAGCAGGGGAAGAAGCTTGCCGATCATATGGACATAAAGGACATGAAGAAGTACCGTGGACTGGTAAAGGATTTCATAAATGAGGTCGTAAACCGCTCCCATAGCTTCAGTCGTGACAACTTTCTCGACAGAAGAGGAAGACACAGGGTTTATGGTATGATAAAGCTGGTAGATAAGAATCTGGACGACCTGGCCCAGGAGCTTGTATCAGATGAGAAGGATCATCTTTCCATACTTGGAAGGGTCGATGAGATCCGCGGACTGCTTCTAGATATATCGACATGAAGAATCTGGATCAGATAATAGGGCAGCAGGCTGTGGTAAGGCATCTCGAAAATGCGCTTTCTGACGGGAAGATATCCCAGGCCTACCTGATAACAGGTGAGGAGGGAATGGGAAAAAAGACAATAGCAAGGGCCTTTGCCGCAGCATTGCTGTGCGAGGACAGGAAGCAGGGCAGCTACCTAAGCTGCGGACGCTGCAGGAGCTGCCATCAGATCGAAACAGACAATCATCCTGACCTTAAGGTCATAGCTCACGAGAAGCCTCAGATCATAAGCGTAGATGAGATCAGGAACCAGGTCGTCTCGGATGTGGATATAAGGCCATATCAGAATGGGAGAAAGGTCTATATAATACCTGATGCCCAGCTGATGAATGAGCAGGCCCAGAATGCCCTGTTGAAAACCCTCGAGGAGCCGCCTGACTATGCAGTCATCATCCTTCTTTCCACAAATGAAAATATGATGCTTAGCACCATAAGGTCACGCTGCATACGGCTTCCTCTGTCGCCTCTTCCTGAGGAGACCATAAAGGAGGCGCTAAGGACGGACTATCATATACCTGATTACAGGGCTGATCAGATAGTGAGATTTGCAAGAGGAAATCTTGGAAAAAGTGTTGAGATGGCTCAGGAGGATGATTTCCTTAATGACCTGCACAAGGCAGGAGAAATAATGAGTCAGGTAGTCAGAAGGCCAAGCTACGAATGGAGCGAATACATAGAGCTTCTTACAGAGGATAAGAGCAGATATGATTTCTATCTGGGGCTCTTTATCGATTATTACAGGGATATACTTCTGCTGAAGGCCGGTGGCGATCCAAGGCGGCTTATGTTTTTTGATGAGGAGGATACGATAAGGGAAGAGGCAGGAGGCTATGGATTTCCGGGACTATTGGAATGCGAGCAGGCTTTATTTCTTGCACAGAAGCGTCTTAAGGAGAATGTAAAGCCCGAGCTTGTCTTCTTTGAATTGTTCCAGGCCCTGAGTGATAACTACGAACGGTAGAAAGGTAATATATAATGCCAAAGGTAACAGCTGTAAGGCTTAAGTTAGCCGGGAATAACAAGTACTATGATCCAGAGGATCTTGACCTTAGGATAGGAGATAAGGTCATTGTAGATACTGATAAAGGAGAAGAGGTAGGAGAGATAACCATACCTGTGATTGAGGTCACTGATGACAGGATAAAGGCTCCTCTCGGAAGTATAAAGAGGATCTGTACAAAGGAGGATCTGGACCAGTACGCAGAGAACAGGCGGCTTGAGACAGAGGCTTTTGCTATCTGCAAGGATAAGATAAGACACCACGGCCTTGAAATGAAGCTTATCAGGGCTGACTATACCTTTGACAGAAGAAAGCTTACATTCTATTTTTCTGCGGATGGCAGGGTCGATTTCAGGGCTCTGGTAAAGGATCTGGCTCAGGAATTCAGGACAAGGATAGAGCTGCGTCAGATAGGTGTAAGGGATGAGACCAGGATACTTGGAGGACTGGGAGTCTGTGGAAGGCCGCTCTGCTGCAGGACCTATCTGACTGATTTTTCACCGGTATCCATAAAGATGGCCAAGGAGCAGAATCTTTCGCTGAATCCGACCAAGATATCAGGAGTCTGCGGGAGGCTTATGTGCTGTCTTAACAACGAGGAGGAGGCATATGAGTATCTGAACAGGAAGATGCCGCGCCGTGGAGACCTTGCAGTTACAGCCGATGGAGAGGCCGGAACAGTCTGCAATGTAAATATACTCCGTCAGAAGATAGCGGTCCTTTTTGAAAAAAATGATGTGAAGGAGATAAAGGAATTCAATGCCGACCAGCTCACCTGTACTCCAAAGAAGTACAGGAAGCAGGAGGAGGAAAGACTTGCAAGGGAGAGGGAGAAAGAAAAGGAGGCCATTGACCAGGCAGCGCTTGAGGAATCGGAGGAAACCGCAGGGGCCACTGGTTCAGATAAAAGGGAAAACAAGGACGTAAAGAGACACGAGGGCAACCGCAGAAAAAACGGCAACCAGAAAAACAGAAGGAATAATACCCGGAGAGGCCCTGGTAAGGAAAACAAAGGAAAGAACGTAAGGAACGGAGGATATTCCCATCAGGGCGGTGACAAGAATGAAGGAAACTGAGCTTAGGGATGGAGAGAGGATCGATGATCTGCAGAGAAACGGCAGGGTCATAATCCAGGATCCATCGAGATTCTGCTTCGGTATAGATGCGGTGATCCTTTCGGGCTTTGCAAGGGTAAAGGCCAATGAAAGGGTCATAGATCTGGGAAGCGGAAACGGGATAATACCGATCCTGCTTGAGGCGAAGAACCGGGGCGGGAGCTATACAGGCCTTGAGATACAGGAGGAGAATGTGGAAATGGCCACAAGGAGCGCAAGGCTTAATGGGACCGACGATATACACTTTGTCTGCGGAGACATATGCAGGGCACAGGAGATATTCGGCAGGGGCTCATTCCATGTGGTTGTTTCCAATCCGCCATATATGAAGTCGGATTCAGGTGAGATAAACCCGAAAAGTGCTCTGGCGCTTGCCAGACATGAGATAAGCATGAGCCTTGAGGATCTGATAAGAGAAAGTGCGGCCCTGCTAAGAGAAAACGGCAGATGCTATTATGTCCACAGGCCCCAGAGGCTTGGGGACATTATTTATCTGATGAGGAAAATGAGGCTCGAGCCCAAAAGGATGAGGCTGGTCTATCCATTTGTGGACAGGGAGCCTGTACTTGTGCTTATAGAGGGAAGAAAGAACGGAAATCCGGAGCTTCGGATAGAGAAGCCACTTATTCTATATGATGCTCCGGGTAAATATTCAATGGAAATGAGGGATGACTATGGCTTCTGAGGGAGTGCTCTATCTGGTGGCTACACCGATCGGAAATCTGGAAGATATCACCTACAGGGCCGTAAGAGTCCTGAATGAGGTGGATCTGATCGCGGCAGAGGATACAAGGACATCCGGGGTCCTTCTTTCACACTATGATATCCATACCAGTGTCACCAGCTATCATGAGTTTAACAAGCTTGAAAAGGCAGAGTATCTGGTAGGACGCATGCTTGGCGGAGAAAGGGTAGCCTGCATAACAGACGCAGGCAGTCCCGGGATATCAGACCCCGGAGAGGAGCTTGCGGCAATGTGCATAGAGGCCGGTATACCAGTCTATACGGTTCCGGGACCTGCGGCCTGTATTACCGCTGTTACATCGTCAGGGCTTTCATGCAGAAGATTTTCATTTGAGGCCTTCCTGCCAAAGGATAAGAAGGAGCACGAGAGGGTCCTTGAGGAAATAGAAAAGGATACGAGGACTATCATAATCTATGAATCTCCCCATCATCTGAAAAAGACACTTGAAGAGCTATCAGGCCGCCTGGGAGGAGGCAGGAGGATAGTGCTCTGCCGCGAGCTTACAAAGAAATATGAAGAAAAACAGAGGATGACGCTTGAGGAGGCGGCAGCCTTTTACAGGGACAATGAGCCCCGTGGAGAATATGTGCTCGTGATCGAGGGAAGGTCAAAGGAGGAGGTAAGGGAGGAGAAGCAGAGGTCCTTTCAGGAGCTTACTATAGAAGAGCACATGAAGCTCTATACAGATAAGGGACTAAGTGAAAAAGAGGCGATGAAGGCGCTCGCCAGGGATTTAGGAACGAGTAAACGGGAAATCTACAGGAGGCTTAAGATCGATGGATGAGATTGATGAAAAGGTAAAAAGGCTCCAGGAAATGGTGGATGAATCAGAGAGGATCGTATTCTTCGGAGGAGCGGGAGTATCCACAGAAAGCGGAGTTCCTGACTTCAGGGGCCAGGACGGACTGTATAAAGAGCATTACAAATATCCTCCGGAAACCATACTAAGTCACAGTTTCTATATGTCGAACAGGGAGGAGTTTTTCAGATTTTACTATGACAAGATCCTTGTAGAAGGCGTACAACCAAACAAGGCCCATCTGAAGCTTTCAGAGATGGAAAGGGCCGGCAGGCTTTCGGCGGTCGTAACCCAGAATATAGACGGACTTCATCAGAAGGCCGGAAGCAGGAGGGTCTATGAGCTTCATGGTACTGTGATGAGAAATTACTGCCGGACCTGCGGAGCCTGCTATGACCTTGATTTCATGCTGGATCAGAAGAAAAAGGGCTGTCTCGATCCAAGATGCCCGGTCTGCGGCGGAGAGATAAAACCGGATGTAGTCCTCTATGAGGAGGGCCTTGACAATGACACCGTAAGCGGTGCGGTAAGAGCCATAGAAGAGGCTGATATGCTGATAATTGGCGGGACCTCCCTTGTCGTATATCCGGCAGCAGGCCTTATCGATTATTTCAGAGGAAGGCATCTTGTTGTGATAAATCTTCAGGCAACAGACAGGGACAAATTCGCAGATCTTGTGATAGAATCGAGGATAGGCGAGGTACTTGACCGTATTCATGTATGAACTATATCTAGTAGTTGCAAAAAGAAACGAACCATGATACAATAGACAAACGTGGTATATGAAATCCTTGCTCGCGGAGATCGCGGGCCAGATGACCGTAAGGAGGAAACAGATGAATAAGTATGAGTTAGCACTCGTCGTTAATGCGAAGATTGATGATGAGGCCAGAACAGCCGTAGTAGACAAGGCCAAGGATTACATCACAAGAGTCGGCGGTAAGATCGGAGAGATCGAGGACCGCGGCAAGCAGAAGCTTGCATATGAGATCCAGAAGATGGACGAGGGATATTATTATTTCATCCCGTTCGAGTCAGATCCAGAGGCTCCTGCCAAGATCGAGGCAGATGTCCGCATCATGGAGAATGTTCTGAGATTCCTTGTTGTTCGCACAGACGAGAAATAAGAGACAGAACAGTAGAAAGGGGCTATTATGAACAAGATAATTCTCATGGGGAGACTTACCAGGGATCCTGAGGTACGTTATGGCGGAGCACAGAATACTGCAATAGCGAGGTTTTCAATCGCAGTTGACCGCAGATTCAAGCGTGAGGGGCAGCCAGATGCAGATTTTTTCAACTGCGTAGCCTTCGGGAAGACTGCGGAGGTCATTGAGAAGTATATGCACAAGGGAACCAAGGTCCTTGTGGATGGGGAGATGCGTAATAATAATTACGAATCTAAGAAGCATCCCGGAGAGATGGTTTATTCATTTGAGGTGAATGTAAATCAGATTGAGTTCGCAGAGAGCAAGGGAGCGTCTCAGGCCTACCAGAGTCAGCAGGGAGCATCCCAGCAGACAGAGAAGCCTGAGGATGTCGGTGAGGGTTTCATGAATATACCTGACGGTGTAGATGAGAACCTTCCGTTCGTATAAAACTACATAATATTTCGGAGGTAATAGAACAATGGCTTTTAGAGGAAGACCGGTTCGCAGAAGAAAAAAGGTCTGCGTATTCTGTGGAAAAGACAATGTAATTGATTACAAGAACATAGCACAGCTGAAGAAGTACGTTTCAGAGAGAGGAAAGATCCTTCCTCGTCGTATCACCGGTAACTGCGCAAAGCATCAGAGAGAGATCACGTCAGCTATCAAGAGAGCACGTCATCTTGCTATGATGCCATATGTAACAGACTGATAAAGGTCACACAGGGTTTTATATCACAGACAGAAGTCCTCTTGTTGGAAAAGTAAGAATATTTTCCGACAGAGGGCTTTTTTCTTTTTTTAGGAGGGCAAAATGAAGAGGCTGATCACGCTGATCCTTGCATCGGCAATGATACTTACGGCCACTTCCTGCACTAATGGCGGAGATGGCAATAATAAAAACGGAAAGGACAGGATCCTGAGGGTAGATACAGCAGCAGAAGGTGCAAATGAGCTTTCTATAGCGGCCTGGGATGAGAATTTCAACATACCTGCATTAAGGGCAGCTGAGAAGGTATATCAGAAGAAGGCTCCGGGTTTCAGACTTAAGATATCAAAGGTCGCAGAGGATACTGATGTAGAGGATGCGATCACGCTTGGCGGATCTAATAATGACTTCAGTAAATTGCCCGATATGGTTCTCTTTCAGGATCATAGCTTTAACAGGTTCTTTAACGATTATCCGAACGCATGGGATAAGCTGTCCACTGCTGAGATTAACTGGAGAGACTTCGGTCAGGAAAAGCTTTCCTACTCGACAGAGAACGGGATCCACTATGGGATACCGCTTGATAATGCAACAGCAATATGTGCCTACAGGACAGATCTGCTCAAGCAGGCCGGATATACGATCGACGATTTGACCGGTATTACCTGGGACAGGTTTGATCAGATAGGGAAGGACGTATATGAAAAGACCGGGAAATACCTGCTGTCTATAAATGCAGATGATAATGCCCTTCCGTATATGATGCTGCAGGCAGAGGGCGGATCCTTTTTTAAGGACGGTAAGCCATACTTTGTAGACAATAAGCTTCTTATCAGGGTAGTAAATACAATAGTAAAGCTTGCAAGGGACAATGTTCTTTATCTTGCAGACAACTATTCTGATTATACTGATCAGACTATTAAGGGTGACATGGTCGCAGGAGTCATGAATGGAAACTGGATTCTTCCGACTATAGAGCAGGTCCAGATGAATTCAGGCAAGTGGGCTATCACTACTCTTCCTACTTTCTCCGGAGAGGAAGGCTATGCAGCCAACGGAGGCTCGTCAATCTATATTACGACTGCCTGTGAGAAAAAGGAGCTTGCAGAGGACTTCCTCTCCTATACCTTTGGCGGAGGAGAGGGATCGAAGGAGACTTATGATCAGGCCCTTATAAAGGGAGGGCTGGTAACGACATGCATATCGGCAGGGAATTCTGATGTATATAAAGAGGGCGTGAAGTATTTCAACAAGCAGCCTATCTATCAGAAGGTGGTCGATATGAGCACCCATGTAAAGCAGGTCGAGCAGAATGATTATCATTACACGGCCAGGCAGCAGCTCTCTTTCGCTATAAGAAATATAATAGATGGCGGTGATACAGTAAAGGCAATAAAGGACGCTCAGGATCAGGTCAACTTCTCAATGGGATTAAGCGACTGATAATGCTTTAATAATGTTAGAAAGGATAAAGATGTATTTACAGGATGTTCATGTAGAAAATTTTGCATCAAGAAGACCAAGCACTGCAATGCTTTTCATCAGAGTGCTTCTGATAGTGCTTGGAGTGATCTGTGTGATCCCGTTTGGCCTCTATCTGTGGCCGCTCATTATCGCACTGGGACTTTTTATACTTGCGTGGTTTGTAGGCACAAGGACCCAGATAGACTTCGATTATTCCTATACTAACGGGACGATAGAGATAGACAGGGTCTTCACAAAGAGCTCAAGGAAGAAATACCTTACTTTCAGCATGAGCGATGTCATAACAGTTGCACGTCTGGATTCAGATTATCTGAGAGCCTATCAGGGAAGAGGGATGAAAGTATACGACTGCACCAGTCAGAACGGTAAGGACAATGTATACGCGGTGGTTTTCCGTTTCAACAAGCAGAATGAGGTAATAGTTCTAATGGAGCTGGAGGACGATTTCCTCGATGCTATGGAGCAGGCAGCAAGAGACGCTGTACACAGGTGATATATGAACGACAGGACCAGGAAGCTCCTTGACGAGCTGAATCAGGAGACGGGGGTCAGCTTTTCTGTAGATGACAGTGAGGACAATGCCGGTCTGGCCAAGGTCCTGACCAAGCTGATAAGGACATACAGAGGAGAATCGGATCCAGGATTTTTCCTGAAAAAGCTTCTGCTAGGAGAGCTTTCCAGGGAAGAAATAGAAGAGAAGTCCGTGGTCTATCATTTTGACAAGGAAGCGACCTGGTGTGTTTTTCTGATGAGCTTCAAGGCCCCATATGAGCCCTATATGTTACGGATGATCTCCTCTCTTTACATACCGGGAGCTGATCATACGGTGGAGATGGATCCGACACACCTGGTCCTGGTAAGGGAGCTAAAAAAGGGCAAGACCAGGGAGAGCCTGAGGAAAATGGCTGAGACTCTTGTCGATATGCTTGGTTCGGAGGCCATGATATCGGTAAAGATATCATATGATCAGACTATAGAGGATTTTACAAGGCTGCCTGAATCATACAGGAATGTATGCAGGGCAGATGCCATAGGCAGGCTCTTTCTGGAGGACAGGTCAGTATACGGTTACCATGAGCTTGGGACAGGAAAGCTTATTTACTCACTGCCAAGAGAGGTATGTCAGGAGTTTCTCGATGATCATCTGGGAGGCTTCGACCTGCGAGACCTGGATCCTGAGACCAGAAATACTATAAGGGTATTCTTTGACAGTGGCCTTTCGCTTGCAGAGACCGCAAGGGCACTCTATATACACAGGAATACGCTCGGCTACAGGATCGAAAAGATAGAGAAGCAGACAGGGCTTGATATAAGGAGGTTCGAGGATGCGATGGTCATGAAGCTGGCTCTTATGATTTCGGATTTCCTGGGAGATGGGCTGGCAAGTACTTGATTTTGTACTTGTATTTATAGATCAGATGTAATACTATACATTTATAGATGTCGTAGATACGGCATTTGAAAAGTAAGTATGTAAGGTATGTAACTATACGGAGGAAAAGAATTATGGCATACGTTATTTCAGATTCATGTGTTTCATGTGGTACCTGTGAGCCTGAGTGCCCAGTAGGAGCTATCTCTCAGGGAGATACACAGTATCAGATCGACCCTTCAGCTTGTGTTGAGTGCGGAACCTGCGCAGGTGTCTGCCCTACAGGAGCTATCAGCCAGGGCTGATAACAGGATCTATAAATGACACAACCCGGGCATATGCCCGGGTTTTTTTATGCAATGCTTGCCTTAGTCGATGTTTTCCTTGTTATGAGCGTGAGCCTTGTTGGCGAACTTGGCAAGTCTTGGGATCCAGGCAAGCTCGACTGTACCGACAGGGCCGCTTCGCTGCTTAGCTATGATAATCTCAGAGACATTTTTTCTCTCGGTATCCTTATTGTAGTAATCATCTCTGTATATAAACATGACGACATCGGCATCCTGCTCGATGGCTCCTGAATCACGGAGATCAGAAAGCATAGGTCTCTTATCGTCACGCAGCTCAGGGCTTCGGTTCAGCTGCTGAAGCGCCACTACAGGAATATCAAGCTCTCTTGCAAGAGCCTTCAGGGACCTTGAGATCTCAGCTATCTCCTGCTGCCTGGAATCAGATTTGCTTCCGAAGCTCATAAGACCGAGGTAATCGATGAAAACGCAGGCCAGATTGTTTTCCTGCTTGTATTTACGGCATTTGCTGCGAAGCTCAGGGACAGAGATCGCAGGTGTATCATCGATTATGATATGGGAGTTGCCGATCTCATTTCCGGCTTCGAACAGGTCTCCCCAGTCGGAGTCGCTTAGCTGGCCGGTACGGAGCTTGCCGAAATCGACGGAGGACTCAAGAGACAGAAGTTTCTTGGCATACTCGACCTTTGACATCTCGAGTGTGAACAGGGCAACGGTCTTCCTCTCTTTTAGTGCGATATGCTGGGCCACATTCAGTGCAAAGGATGTCTTTCCCATTGCAGGCCTTGCGGCTATAATGATAAGAGCCTGATTCTGGAGGCCAGACAGCATATAGTCGAGATCTATAAAGCCGGTAGGGATACCTGTGACGCTTCCATCGTGCTTTGCGGCTTCCTCGATGCTTTTTATGGCATCTACGACGACCCTGTTGATAGGGACATAGTCATCATTTACACCCTTGTTCTGGAGGACTGAGAGGAAGCCCTTCTCTGTCTCGTCCATAATATCATCGATCGACTTGGTGCCCTCAAAGCAGTCCTTCTCTATGCTCTGGTTAAGCATTATGATATTACGCAGGGTCGACTTTTCCTTGACTATCTGGCAGTAACTCCTGATATTGGTGGCGAGCGGAACATTCTGGGCAAGGGCTCCTAAGAAGGCAGGCTCGGTATACTCAGGAGCAAGCCCCTTTTTTGAGAGAGCCTCACCAACTACGGCACCATCAGCACCCCCGGTTTCATTGTAGATCTCAACGATAGTTGAAAAGATTATTCTGTTGACCTTGTTTGAAAAATCATCAGGAATAAGGATAGTCGTAGCAGTGTTTATAGTATCGGGGTCAAGCAGCATGGCGCCTAATACACAGCGTTCCATATGCTCATTGGCAGGCATAGTCTGACTATGGAAGCCGTCGGTCAGATCAGTACGGGTTTCATCCATTTATTGCTTTTCTCCTACATGAACACGGAGTGTGGCGGTTACATCAGGGTGGAGACGCAGAGTGACCTCATGAACGCCTAAGGACCTGATAGGCTCAGGCAGATGGATCTTTTTCTTGTCGATCTTCTGATGATACTGCTTGAAGACAGCCTCCGCGATCTCCTTTGCAGAAACTGAGCCAAAGGTACGCCCGCCCTCTCCGGACTTAAGAGTGGTCTCTACCTTCCAGTCCTTTATCTGTTCTGCAAGAGCCTTAGCGGCCTTTAGATTTTCTTCCTCGACCTTTTCCCTGTGCTTGTTTGCGAGTTTAAGATTGTTTATATTTTCGGGAGTAGCAGCAACAGCCAGCTTTTTCTTGATAAGCATATTGCGGCCGTAGCCCTCTGAGACCTCGATAATGTCTCCCTTTTTTCCCTGTGATTTTACATCAGCAAGAAGTATTACCTTCATAACTTGATTTCTCCTTCCTGGATCATGGCATCAAGGATATCCTTGATCCTTTGCTTAACTTCATCAGCGGACGCATCGGAAATCTGTGCGCCAGCTACATTCAGATGTCCGCCTCCACCGAGACGCTCCATAATGAGCTGGACATCTATCTCATCAATAGAACGGGCACTTACATAAATCTTACCATTGTATACAGTTTCAACGAAGCTGGCCTTGATACCTACTATATTGAGCAGCTCGTTTGAAGCCTGGGCACCGACAATAGTCGGACTTTCGACCTCGTCTGTCTTGCAGACCGAGAGGGCAAAAGCGCCACGGTAGACTTCAGCGTGACGGACGACTTCTGCCCTTGCCTTGTAGGTGGCCATATCCTCGCGGAGGAGCTTGCGGACCCTGGTCACATCTGCCCCGGATCTCTTCAGATAGGCAGCAGCCTCAAAGGTCCTCACTCCGGTCTTCGTCATGAAGTTGTTGGTATCTATAAGAATACCGGCATAGATACAGTCAGCCTCCTGAGGAGCAAGCTGCATCCTGTCTGAGAAATACTGGAGTGTCTCGGCAATAAGCTCGCAGGCACTCGAGGCATAGGGCTCAATATAGGAAAGGATAGTGTTCTCGATCCTTTCACTGCCCTGACGATGATGGTCGAAGACCACAATGCTCGCACTCTTCTCAAGGAGCTGTGGACACTCGGTGTAGGAGGGACGGTTGGTGTCAACGACCATCACAAGAGTACCCTCACTCACAAGCTCGACAGCACGCTCGCTTTTTATAAACATATCATCCGGGTAGCCCTCTTCAGGAGTGAATTTGTCCACAAGAGGACGAAGAGAGCTGGTGATAGTGTTCAAAACGATCTGACATTTCTTGCCAAGCTCCCTTGCGGCGCAGTATACTCCGACAGCTGCGCCGAGCGCATCCACATCAGTGATCTGGTGACCCATAACAATGATGGAATCCTTTGTCTCCATCATCTCGCGAAGGGCCTGAGCCTTGACACGGGCCTTGACCCTGGTGGTCTTTTCGACCTCCTTGCCCCGGACACCGTAGTAGTAAACATGGTTGCGACTCTTGATGACGGCCTGGGAACCGCCGCGGCCAAGAGCTAAGTCCATGGCTGCCCTTGAATATTCGGCACTCTGGGAGTAGGTCCTTGCACCCTTGCCTATTCCAATCGAGAGAGTCACCTCCCTGTCGTTTCCGACCTTGGTAGTACGTACATCATCAAGAAGAGAGAATTTGTTCTCCTCAAGCTTAGGCAGATATTTCTGCTGGAAGATAAGGAAATACTTGTCGTTGTCTGTCTTTCGGATGATGGCATCGGCAGGCCTGAAATATTTGGCTATCTTTCTGTCGATGATAGCGCGGATAAGTGACTTCTTGACATCGTCCTCGAGAGAATCAATGCTCTCGTCATAATTGTCGATGTAAATGAGGCCTGTCACAAGACGCTGGTCCTCGAATGCAGCCTTCAGCTTTTCGTGGGCGGTCTCATCAAAAAGCATTACAGAGATCAGAGTGCCGTTTATGGTGACAGGCTCGCAGTCCTTCTCAGGCTTGAAATCGATCCGGCTTAAAACAGCGTCGAAGATCATATCGTCCTGGGAGATACGCACGGTAAGCGGAAGGTCAGAAGTCTTCTCGAGAGTCTCTCTGGACAGATCGGGAAAGATCGTGGAGATAGGCTTCTTATAGGAAGGATCCTCTCCGGTGAATTTCGAGAAGGCCCTGTTCATCCAGAAAAAGCGGCCGCTGTCATCGAGTACAGCATAGGGCAGCTGGAAACCTTTAAGCATTTCCTTCTGGATAGTTCCGTAGCCAGTCGCAAATCGCATGATCTCGTCGGCCATCTTGCGCCTTGAAACAAGGTAGGCCAGGATCACAGCAAGCGAATATATGACAGCAAAGATCAGGACGGGAGTGCCTGAGCTCCTGTTATAAAAATACAGTCCGGCACCCGCGGCAAGAATTGCAGGTATCATATATAATGGTATTGAAAGATAGGCTCTTATATAGCCCTTCTTCAGTGGATTCATTGAATTCCTCCTGACGTTATTCTGAAATATTATACCATTCTTTATTGAAATAATCCATATAGGGCTGGTAATAGTCAATGTAACGAAAAAAGAGGAAAATCTTTGTGCAGGCTGCCGTTGAAAAGGAGGACGGATTCCAATATGATAATGATGTAAACGTAAAAGGGCGAAAAGCCAGTACAGAATAAAGAAAAGAGGAAATCTAATGGCAAGTATTTCACTTCACAATATCTGCAAGGTATATCCTAACGGATTCGAGGCAGTAAAGGACTTCAATCTTGATGTAGCAGATAAGGAATTCATCATCTTTGTCGGACCTTCAGGATGCGGAAAGTCGACAACACTTCGTATGATAGCAGGACTTGAGGATATCACCTCAGGTGAGCTCAAGATCGATGGAAAGATCATGAACAACGTAGAGCCTAAGGACCGTGATATCGCAATGGTATTCCAGAATTACGCTCTGTATCCGCATATGACAGTTTTTGACAACATGGCATTCGGACTCAAGATCCGTAAGTTTGACAAGGATGAGATCCAGAAGCGTGTACTTGAGGCAGCAAAGATCCTTGATCTTGACAAGCTCCTCGACCGTAAGCCAAAGGCTCTTTCAGGTGGACAGAGACAGCGAGTAGCAATGGGACGTGCAATCGTTCGTAATCCTAAGGTATTCCTGATGGACGAGCCACTGTCAAACCTCGATGCAAAGCTCCGTGTACAGATGCGTATCGAGATCTCAAAGCTTCATGAGAGACTCGGTGCAACGATCATCTACGTTACACATGATCAGACAGAGGCTATGACACTTGGAACCCGTATCGTAGTAATGAAGGATGGAGTCGTACAGCAGATCGATTCCCCTCAGACCCTCTACTCACATCCGGTAAATCTCTTCGTTGCAGGCTTCATCGGATCACCTCAGATGAACTTCCTTGATGCAAAGATCACAAAGGAAGGCGAGGATGTATTCGCAAATGTAGGCGAGGCAAAGCTTAAGGTCCCTGCAGAGAAGGCAAAGGTTCTTGTCGAGAAGGGATACGATGGAAAGACAGTCATCCTTGGAATCCGTCCGGAGGATATCTATGATCCAGAATCCGGAGCAAGCGAGATCGAGCTTGGAAATTCGATTGATGCTACTATCCGTGTATATGAGCTTCTCGGTGCAGAGGTATTCCTGTATTTCGATTATGCAGGCACTCAGGTCACAGCCAGAGTCGATCCTCGTACAAAGGCCAGAACAGGTGACAAGATGACCTTCCACCTTGATATGGCAAAGACACACTTCTTCGATAAGGAGTCAGAGCTTACAATCTGCGATTGATAAGAATTACAGACCTCCTGCCGGAAGGCGGGAGGTTTTTTTTGTGGATCGAAAAATTGATTGCACACAACCCAAAATCATGCTATACTATTGACTCAATAAATGACTGATGAATTCTATTAGAAGACAGGATTTGTTGCAAATACAACATACAGATCGACCGTCAGCTAATAGAATGAAAGCAGATGAAACAGATAGTAGCTGAAAGGAGAATACAATAATGGACGCACCACAGGTAGCAAAGGATACAATGATAGGAGAGCTTCTTCAGATCAATGCCAATATAGCGCCGATCCTTTTTGGGATAGGGATGCATTGTCTGGGATGCCCGGCATCACAGATGGAGACCATTGAGGAAGCAGCGATGGTACACGGGATCAATCCGGAGGACCTTGTTACAGAGATAAATAAATTTCTCGCAAAGGAAAATGCAGAGGCAGCTGCTCAGGCATAAGATTATAAGAAAAGGAAAGGAGGCTATCCTTTCCTTTTTATTTGCAATAAAGCATATAAATGCGCAGAACCCGAAACGGGAGCAGGGGCATAATAGTCTGACAATGCTCAGTAATATAGGCCTCGCTGCCAGGCATGTTCTGCTGGATCATTCCGTACTCACAGAGGATAGAGAGAATGTCCTCTATAGCAGAATCCTCCATACGGAAGAAATGCAGGATCAGATAATAGATGCCTGCGTCTGAGCGAAGGAGACCGGCGTCCATAGTGATCGTTTCTCTAAGGACTCCTACAGCATGGATCACATCCTGGAGGCTTTCGAAGGCGATGATGGCCTGAGTCGAGGAGCTTTCTCTTTCATCTGAATCCTTGTGGAGCAGATATCGCGAGATTCCTCCTGCCTGACCTGCGACAGACTCGATAAGGCGGTGGATCGCATCTCCGACAGACTCGTCGTCTGTATAAGCCTCATCATCAGGAATGGTATCCGAAAACATGGAGTACCTGGGATCATAGATATCCGGATAAGTATCATATCTTGTAAAAATGATATTGAGACCGCCGTCATCGAGAGGGATAGCCTCGATCGATGAAGGGATATCATCCTTCATCCTGAAATCATATTTGGCGCAGATGATCCGAAGAAGCTCAGAGGTGAGCAGGCGAAAAACAGGCGAATTATAGGTCAGATCCTTCAGGGAAAGATGACGATCCTCAAGATCGTCCCTGCTGAGCGAGCATTGTATCGTGTTTATATCATATCTGTTAAAAGTCATAGAAATCTCTCCGAGCAATTTTCTTCATATATTACTCCAAATCCATGGCTTTGTAAACCGGACATTTATAATGATAAAGAGAAGATAAAATTTCGAAAAAGAAAATTAAGAATAATTAAGCAGTGATTAAATCGACTGAAAAGATATTGGCATATCAGTCTGCAGGGAGTATAAGTAAATACATAAGAAGCTAATACGACAGGAAAGGAGAGGGTCATATAGAGCTTACAGCAGAATACCTGCCGGTAGGGATCCTGCATCATTCAGAGGATATGGATGTCTGCCTTGTAGAGCATAAGGGGCTTGGGACCAGGCGCATTTTAAAAAGGATAATGAAGCATCGTTCAGAAGGCTCCTTAGACGCCCAGTTCCAGCTGAGGACAGAAAGGGAGATACTTTCCAGGCTTAAGCATCCCGGTATTCCAGTCATATACGATTATTGGGAAGACGAAGAGAGGATCTGTCTCATAGAGGAATATATAGAGGGACTTTCGCTACAGGAGTATCTGCTCCGCTACAGGCATCCGGATCCGGTATTTACTGCCAGGTTTCTGATCCAGGTGCTTGAGATACTTGACTATCTTCATAGCCTTAATGTAAAGCATAACGATCTGAAGGCCGAGCATATCCTGATAAGGGGAGATAGGGTGGTGCTTATAGACTACGGTATTTCAGAGCTATCCGCCAGGGATATCCGCAGGGATGAGAATGATGATATCGCTTCTCTTGGCAGGATAGCAGACCAGATGCTTTCACTTGCAGATGGATATGTGTCATTCGGGCTTAGAAGGATGGTTTCAAGGGCAAAGGCGCCGGATCAGTCGGCGAGATACCAGAGCGCAGCTGAATGGAGTGCAGACCTTAGCAGGTGGCTTGCGGGGAGAGATGACAAGGAGGGGCTTCTTATAAGAAGAATAGCGGTAGCTGGAAATCAGAGAGGCATAGGGACGACGCATACAGCGGTAAGCATCACATCTTATCTGAGACAGAGAGGTATGAACGCATTCTACATAAACCTTTCAGGCAGACCAGGCTTTCTCTCATTGGACAGGAATCTGAATACAGATTTCAGGGAGAAGGATGGAATCATATACCACAGGTGGTTCAGAGGCCTTGTAGATTATGGGCCGGCGATTGAGCCACAGCACAAGCAGACTACGAAGGGTATTTATGTGAGTGACTGCGGTACAGACTTTTCACGGGCAGCAGATTCGGATGCTCTGATCTACGTCGTTGGCAGCAGGCCGTGGCAGAACAGATGTCTGATCGAGGAATTCGCCTCGGAGGATTCCTGTGTGCTGGCCATGACGCCCGGGAATCCGGGAATGGCCATAGGACTAGCCAGACTGGCTGGCAAATGCGTGTTTTGCATACCCTATGATGCCGATCCGATGCATCCGGATAGAAAAGTGAGAAGGGCATATGATCAGATTTTTGAGAGGCTTTCGGGCAAGGAAAAACGCAGATAGCATATATAAAAAGACTATAATAATAGCAATAATGTCATCCGCGCCAGAACTTGATACCCATACCCTTTCGATCGCACTGGCCAATTACTACAGGTCTGCAAGGGGCATGAAGACCGCTCTTGCTGTATCAGGAGGCGATAGAGGATTTGCTGATATGCTTAGGGACTCAGAGTGCGTCAGCATAGACCCGCCTGGATATGATGACGGTATCATGAGATATTACCTGATAAGGGATCTGTCGGATATAGAAAGGATAGCAGCAGCTGTTCCTGAGCGTCTGGTACTGGATCTGGGATGCATCAGAGGAGATATATCCACTAAGGAGCTGCTTATATGCGACAGGATCTGTGCTCTTATAAGCACATCTCCCTGGCGCTGTCTTGATACGAGAGAATTCCTCGCTGCAACAATAGTAAAGGAAACAGGACTCAGGCAGAGATTCAGAAACAGGGCATATTCTGTCGCGGGCAGGGAAGAGGACGATCTTGCTATCGGGAGGGAGTTCGGAATAAGCATCAGAAGGATAAGGGGGAGAGAGCTGATCTGTGATCCATACCGCCTTACCAGGGATGACCTGGAAAGATTAAATGTTTTTAATTAAAGGAGAACTAGATAAACCACGATACTTAAAAGGTATCCGGTAACTGCAGAAAGTAAGAGATTTGAAAAGGAAGAGGCTGCTGTCGCCAAAGCTGGTGTGACAGCGGCTTTTTGGATTTCTAATAAATTTTTTGAAGACAGGTGTAGCGGATCCCGGACAATTGCGATATAATCAAGATAATATTGCATTGAAAGGATATGGATAATGACAGAGAAAGCTGTAAATAACAACAAGGCAGTAAAATACGTTTCGGTTCTTGTGCTGCTTTTTGCTTTTATTATAGCGACACTTACTATCTGGGGCGTCAGATATTCACCAACCAGGGAAAGGACCAGCCTCTATAGCTACTACAAGGTTTCGGGAAATGAGGTGGCGCTGTTTGTAAATGGAGAGAGGTCAGAGACTGACAAGGCAGCACTCTTTGATGACGGGCATTTCTATATATTACTGTCCGAGCTTAAGAGCAGACTAGATGACGGATATGTTTTTGATGATTCAGAAAATATACTGAGATACGCGACAGCAGATCAGGTCATCTCTGTTAAAAAGGGAGACAGCTTTTATACATACGGAAGGAATAAAGAGGATATAGGGGAGAAGATCGTCATAATTGGGGATGGAGGCAAGCCTTATGTGGCAGTGGATTTTGCTGATAAATTTACTGACTTTAGTTACAGGACGGGCAGGAAGCCATACAGGCTGGTAATAGACAAGGCAGGCTATAAGAGAAAGACTACAACTATATCAAGGGATACAGAGGTAAGGAGATTCGGAGGACCGAAGAGCAGGATACTTGCTAATGTGAAGAAGGGAACCAGGGCAGTAGTGGTCCAGTCCTACGGGAAATGGAGCCAGATACTTACGAACGATGGCATACTTGGATGCGTTTTGGATTCGACTCTTGGAGAAATCAGCACCAGAACCAGCGGAAAAAGGCTTGATGCAAGGAAATATAACCATATAAGCATGGATTCGAAGGTAAATCTGGTATGGCATCAGGTGACCAATAAGACGGCTAATTCAGGCGTGGATCATGTCCTTGCAGCAGATAAGGGTATCAACGTGATCTCTCCGACCTGGTTTAGGATCTCTGACAATGACGGCGGACTCTCCGATATAGGAAGCCTGGATTATGTGAAGAAGTGCCATGAAAAGGGCGTACAGGTTTGGGCTCTTTTCAGCAATTTTGAGAACAAGGATGTCGATTCGACTTCGGTACTGAATCATACCTCCTCGCGTGACAACCTGGTAAATAATATGATAGCCAAGGCAATAGCCTATGGGCTTGATGGGATAAATGTAGACTTTGAACAGATCTCTACAGATGCAAAGGACGGCTATGTTGAGTTTATAAAGGAGCTGTCGATAAAGTGCGAGAATAATGATCTTGTGCTTTCTGTTGACAACTATTCACCTACAGCCTCAAGTCTTCATTACAACAGAAAGGTCCAGGCAATGTATGCTGATTACCTGATAGTGATGGCCTATGACGAGCATTATGCGGGAGGCGGTGAGGCCGGGAGCAATGCTTCAATATCCTTTGTGAAGAAGGCGGTAAGCGAATCCTTAAAGGAGGTCCCTAAGGAGCAGCTGATACTTGGAATGCCTTTCTATTCAAGGATATGGAAGAATAAGGACGGCGCCCTGTCCACCCAGACCATAGGGATGAAGAGTGTTTCTGATTACATTAAATCCCACAATGCTCAGGAGACCTGGCGGGATGATCTGGGACAGAATTATGTAGAGTTTTCAGATGATAAAGCGACATACCAGCTTTGGGTAGAGGATCAGAAGTCACTTGCGCTGAAGCTTAACGTGATGAAGGAAAATGATCTTGCAGGAGGAGCCTTCTGGAAGGAGGGTCTGGAGGACGATAGCATCTGGGATATAATAGGAAAGTACATGGAATAATGGATACAAGGATATTTAAAATAGATCCAGAAGATATTGATATAAGAAAAATCAGAGAGGCCGGAGAGATCCTGAGGGAAGGCGGACTGGTGGCCTTCCCGACGGAGACGGTATACGGTCTGGGCGGTGATGCCTGTGATGCGGGAGCATCAGAGGCTATATATGCGGCAAAGGGCAGGCCGTCAGATAATCCGTTGATAGTTCATATATGTGAATTCTCTCAGCTGGAGGAGATAGCAGCAGATCTTCCGGATACAGCGAGGGTCCTTGCCGATGCCTTCTGGCCGGGACCTATGACCCTTATTGTCAATAAGAACCAGGTGATCCCGCATGAGACCACAGGCGGACTTGATACTGTGGCGGTCAGGTTCCCAAGCCATCCTATAGCAAACGCCCTGATCAGGGAGTCGGGCTGCATGATAGCTGCGCCAAGCGCTAATACATCGGGGAGGCCATCGCCTACACAGGCAAGACATGTGATAGAGGATCTGAAAGGGAAAATAGATGCGATAATTGACGGTGGACCGGTAGATATAGGGCTTGAGTCTACTATAGTCGATCTGACTGAGCAAGTACCTACGATCCTGAGGCCGGGCTATATAAACAAGCATATGCTTGAGGAGGCCGTAGGAGAGGTAAGAGTGGACCCTGGCATACTTGGAAAGGAAAATGTACATATAAGACCTAAGGCGCCGGGCATGAGATACAAGCACTATGCACCTAAGGGAAATCTCAAGATCGTAAGCGGTGACAGGGAAAAGGTCATAGCAGAGATCAACAGACTTGCTGCGGCTGGGGAGACTGAAGGGAAAAAGGTCGGTATAATAGCAACTGATGAGACGAGAGATCTGTATAAGGCAGGGATAGTTATCAGCATAGGTGACCGCGACGATGAGTATCAGATTGCACACAATCTTTTTGATGTACTGAGGGAGATGGATGAGTGCGGAGCCGAGCTGATCTATTCAGAGGAATTCTCGACGCCCGAGATAGGAAATGCGATAATGAACAGGCTGCTTAAGGCGGCAGCCCACCAGGTGATAGAGGTATGAAGGTAGATCGTGTAATCTTTGTGGACAAGAAAGGGAATACAAGGTCGGCAATGGCCTGGGCGCTTTTTAGAAGGATGTTTCCGGATTCAGGAATAGAGCCGCTCGCAAGAGGACTTGTTGTATCCTTTGATGAACCGCTGAACCAGAAGACAGAGGCGGTGATGGCCGGAAACGGACTGGAGACCGAAGGCTTCAGGTCTGTGGAGCTTTCTGATCAGGATATTACGGATAATACGCTGATATTTACAATGAATGCCAGACAGAGGCAGGATGTGATCAGCGGGTCTGAAAGGGCAGACGAGAACAATACCTTTGTCCTGTCCGAGTTTGCCGGAGAGGAGCTTGAGATAATGGATCCTTACGGAGGGAATCTGCAGGTGTACGGGATCTGCCTCGAGGCACTGGCCAGGACGATAGAAAAGCTGCCGGACAAGATCAAGGAGTGCCTGAATGAGTGATAAGAGAACGGACTATATTAGCTGGGACGAGTATTTCATGGGAGTAGCTGCATTGTCGGCCATGAGATCAAAGGATCCACATACCCAGGTCGGTTGCTGCATAGTGTCAGGAGATCACAAGATCCTGTCTATGGGCTACAATGGATTCCCAAGAGGCTGCTCTGATGATGATTTCCCATGGAGAAGGGATGGAGAGCCTCTTTGTAATAAATATTTCTATACTACGCACAGTGAGCTGAACGCCATCCTGAATTACAGGGGCGGAAGTCTGGAGGGCTCTACGCTTTATGTGACACTTTTTCCCTGCAATGAATGCGCTAAGGCTATTATACAGGCTGGGATCGCAGAGATAGTATACGACAGTGACAAATATGAAAAGGAAGCTTCTACGATAGCATCCAGAAGAATGCTTAAGGCAGCAGGCATAAGGGTAAGGAAATATCAGCATACAGGACGCAGACTTACGGTAGAAGTCTAAAAACAGGATGATATTTGTAGCCGGGCTATACCGGAAGGGGCACATGGCAGAATGACTGTACAGCAGGCTTAAGGAGATAAAGATATCTTCCAGTACTAAATGAAAGAAAAACCAGGGTGTTTTGGTTGGAGCAGATCCAGTGAAGCCAGAGGAAACAGAGCTGGTCTTATTACCATATAATGAAAATATGGACGCATTTTTACTGGAAGGGATCTTGAGCAGGAAACAGAGCTGGTTTTTGCGTGGAAGACCAGGAAGCATTATGAAACTGGAGGAAAAGAATGGACAGTGCAGACAGAGAGATAGTAGAGGACCTGCAGATAAGGGTCAAGGAGCTTGATAATGAGATCAGGATCAAGGAGGAGGAGCTTGCGGCACTGAAAGCTGAAAGAGCCAGATGCATTAAGGAAATGGGCGATCATAGCGATGAGAAATATCAGCAGAATATGCTTGAACTGGTATACGAACAGCGAATGGGAGCAAAATCCAGAAAAAAATGAAAAAAGTGCTTGACAAATGATGTAAACCGTTGTATCATGTACAAGTCGCCCGAAAGAGAGACAGAAAAGATTTTCCAAAGGAAAGAAAAGTTTCCAAAAGAAAATAAAAAAATCCTTGACAAGGAGCTCACAAAGTGATACACTAAATGAGCTGTCACGAAAAGGACAGCAGGACATTGACAACTGAACAGTGAAACAACCTTGAAAGATTTCTAAGAGAAATATCATTCGAGTGCAACTCGAAACCTTTTAAGAACAGTAATAGGAA
>NZ_JBQHVU010000012.1:0-84199 GCF_052064335.1 Candidatus Weimeria sp. HCP3S3_B5
ATATTGGATGTAAAGCTGTACTGCCTTCATCCTATCCTCGTAAGAATACATGTTTGCGCAGACCTCCTTCTGGTTCCTGATTCAGGTCCAGGTTTTTGTCCGCACCCCCTTTTGTACATTTTTACTTGACAGTTAACATGGAAAACTGTTTACAGAAATTCAGAATGTGTAATACTGAAAGTAACAAATAACTATAGAAATGGAGGTAAATGATGAGAACTGTAATTTCAATATTACTTGAGGAATATATGGAAGAAGATGACTGAGGGGTTACTGATGCGGTTGTTAGAATTACAACTAAAATCAGTTGCTAGATAGTTATAAGGTGGTGAGTATCATGGCAATTAGGTACATTAATCCAGATAAAGTAATAGAAGACTATAAAAAGAGACACCCAGAGTATACAAGCCATAAACTTACTGTGGCAGTTTATCCTCAGTCATATGTGATAAAAAATGATAATCGAAAGCTTGAAACAGTTCAGAGTGATGATCAAGATATGGTATCATCAGCTGTCTCGAGAGTTTGAAAAAAAGTCTGTAAAAGTTTCTTTGTGAGGTCTTTCATGATACAATCTTATTTCATGAAGTGCCTTTTATTATGGCTAGAAGAGAAAAGAAACCATACTCCACGTTCAAATGACAGATGGCAAGAGAGCCATCATCCAGGGACTTCTTTCGGAGAATGATATCCAGAATGCCAACGACATCCAGGAAGCTCTTAAAGACCTGCTTGGAGGCACCATCAAGGAGATTATGGAGGCTGAGATGGATGACCATCTGGGCTATGAGAAATCCGAACGTAACGGGGATGATGACGAGGACCGTGATTACCGCAATGGCTACAAGACCAAACGGATCAATTCAAGCTATGGCAGCATGGACATTGATGTTCCCCAGGATCGTAATTCAACATTTGAGCCAAAGGTCGTAAAGAAGCGCCAGAAAGACATTTCTGAGATAGATCAGAAGATCATCTCCATGTATGCCAAGGGAATGTCAACAACACAGATATCTGACATAATACGCGATATATACGGCTTTGACGCCAGTGAGGGCTTTATCTCTGATGTCACGGATAAGATCATGCCTCAGATTGAGGAATGGCAGAACAGGCCGCTCTCATCCGTCTATCCGATAGTCTTTATCGATGCCATCCATTTTTCTGTCCGTGATGACAGTGTGGTCAGAAAGCTGGTCGCAGGTCCTGAATTCTCTTAAAAACCGCGGTGTGCAGGATATACTGGTTCTCTGCTCTGATAATCTCTCAGGAATAAAGGATGCCATAACTACGGCATTCCCTAAGACCGAGCAGCAGAGATGCATTGTTCACATGGTACGCAACACGCTCAAATACGTGCCAAACAAAGACATGAAGGCCTTTGCCAAGAATCTGAGGACAATATATACCGCTGCCGATGAACAGGCAGCACTGGCTCAGCTGGAGGCCGTCACAGAGAAGTGGAAACCACAGTACCCATATGCCATGCAGCGTTGGAACGACAACTGGGATGCCATATCTCCGATCTTTAAATTCTCAAAGGACGTGAGAACAGCTTTCTACACGACGAATGCGATAGAATCGCTCAATTCCTCACTGCGCCGTCTGAACCGCCAGAGGAGCGTATTTCCCAGCTCTCAGGCACTCCTGAAGGCCCTGTACCTGGCAACATTTGAGGCAACCAAAAAGTGGACAATGCCAATCAGAAACTGTCACAAAGTCCGCGGTGAGCTGAAGATCATGTACCCCGACAGGCTTCCAGACTGAAACTGATTATAATAACAAATAACATAAACAATCAAAAAATGGGACGTCCAGATTCACTGGGCGTCATTGACATGCCTGTCTTTTTGTGATACAAAAGTAACCATGTGACTTGAATTCCACTGATTATGATTTTTATCTGTATTATGGCTTTCTATCACAGTAACCTTTAGTGAAAGATCTCAATTTACAGAAAAACTTTCATACTCTCACAAAAACAGACCGCTCGTTGGGGAGATTCTCCCCACGCCCCTCTCATCTGTCTGCTTTGCAGCCAGAACATCACCTCGCTTCGCTCGGTTGAATAGTTCCTTCCTGTGTATTTCATTCCAGTCTACTCTTTTTTAAGCAGTTCATCAAGCAGCTTTATCCCCTATGCCGTATATTGAATTTCTCTTTCTTCTTCTGATATAATTTCATAAACCAGGCATCAGAATAAGGAGGTATCGCCATGCCATTTATCAATTCAAAAGTAAGCGTTCAGGTCACACCTGAACAGGAAAAAAAGCTTAAGACCAGACTCGGACAGGCAATATCTGTCATCCCCGGAAAGAGCGAGCAGTGGCTCATGACCGGATTTGAGGACAACTATCACCTGTATTTCCGAGGAGAAAACTCTGAACCTTCAGCGTTCATTGAAGTACAGATTTATGGGACACCATCAGCATCTGCTATGGAACAGCTGACCGGAGAGATTACACAGATATTCAACGAAGTCCTTGCCATATCACCTGATCACATTTATATCAGTTATCACCCTACTGATTACTGGGGATGGAATGGGACTGACTTCTGATTTGTCTTTAACAAAAAACGGAGCGGTGCCTTATGGCACCGCCCCGATTGGATAAAACTATAAACCCATTATGGAAAACTAGCTATCAAATTAATGAACTTCAATCATATGTGAAGTATCTGCTTCGACCTTCTTCTGGTCTTTCTTTGGAAGTTCAAGTGTCAGGACTCCGTTCTTGTAGCTTGCGTTAATTTCCTTCTCAGTGATCTCATCGCCTATATAGAAGCTTCTGCTCATCGAGCCTTCGTATCTCTCTTTCCTCAGATACTTCCTGTCTTCATTCTTATCTTCCTTATCAAGGCCTTTCTCAGCGCTGATGGTAAGATATCCATTCTTAAGTTCTACCTTGACATTATCCTTATCGAATCCAGGGAGATCGACTGAAACCTCGTACTTGTCGCCATTCTCCTTAACATCTGTCTTCATAATGTTCTTTGCATGTCTGCCATAAAGAACCTTGTCAACATCCGGGAACTGTGGCATCCTGAAATCGAACCAGTCATCAAAATCATCATCAAATAAACTCTCACCAAAAATACTCGGCATCATCATACGTCATTCCTCCAATCTGATCTGTACGGCGACATCCGAACCTTATCTGCTGTCGCTGCCTAAATATTTTTTCTGAAGTTCATCGCTTCTGTAAGGTAGTTCTTCTCGCTAAATTCGAGCTTGGCTTCCGCTCGCTCTCATTAATCTCAAAGAACGGGTTCGGAATGGATTCGAACTTCGCTTCGCTTGTTCTCATCTCATTCCTTTCACCCTCACCCTTCGACTATAGTTATATCACCACTTGTTAGCACTGTCAAGCATAGAGTGCTAATTTCACAAATTCTTCACAATTTTAGTACATTTCTTGAAAACAATTCTGCAAACTGGAAGTTGTCGAGATGATCAGTTATCATCATTCAGTTCATCCTCTATTTCCTCAATGGTTGGCATTGATGACTTGATATCTTCAGGCAGAACATTTGTCAGTTCATATTCTGAAACACCAACAGGATATTTGATTCCGTTTGCAGCATATTGTGCCAGAACATTATCCTTTGTCTTACAGATCAGCAGTCCAATAGTCTGTCCGTCCATATCAGACCGCAGCATTCCATCAACAGCCGCGGCATATGTTGTAAGCTGCCCCATATCCCTCGGATCAAATTCTCTTACCTTTATCTCGACCACTACATAGCAGTGCAGATGGACATTATAGAAAAGCATATCAAGAAATTGCTCTGTATTGCCTACTACCAACCTATATTCTCTTCCAAGTAATGCAAATCCTTTCCCCAGTTCCAGAAAAAAATCCTGAAGATTATCCATCAGAGCATCTTTCAGTTCTTTTTCATTATAGTCAGTCCTGAGTGTCAGGAAATCGAAATTATATGGGTCTTTCGTTATCTGCTGTGCCAGGTCGCTCTGCTCTGCTGGAAGGCTCAGTTTAAAATTGGTGACCGCCTTTCCCTTGCGCTCGTAAAGATTCGTATCAAGAAAGTTCATCAGAACAGCACGAGACCAGTTGTTGGAAAGAGTCTCTTTCACGAAGAATAAGGCCTTAGCCCTGTCTCCCTTGCATTTATCAATGATCAGTTTATTATGTCCCCATGGAATCCTGAACACAAGTGCAACGTCACTTTCGTCCCCAAGTTGAGGGCTTTTTAATTCGTCCCCAACCTGGGGACTTTTTTCCATTGCGTCAGGAAACAATTCATAGAACGACCTCATATACTTGAGATTTGTCACTGAAAATGACTTCACTCCCGGAATCGACTTCTGAATATCCCTGCTGATTTTTTCAATATATCCGCTTCCCCATTTACTTTTCGCGCGCATCAAAACTATATCCCGCCCAAGAGTCCAATAAAACCGCAGCATTTCCTCATTGACATGAGTTGCTGCCTTTATCTGACTCTGACGGAACCGGCTACTAATATTCTTAATCCACTCCCTATACTCCCGATCAAAAGCATCCACATTGCTTATTTTATCAGACATGCTCAAAATCCTTTCTTTCCGACAAATTCTAATTTGTGTAAGAATACCACAGAATACATAACTTTTCTACCTGACCTCCTACAGATTTCTCCAGTATAATTTCGATCTGTAGGGTATCCGAGGATTGAAATTCAACGATCCTGATCATAACCCATGATTCTTCTGTATTAAAGTATATTAGTATTAGGTTAATGTTATCACTTTCTTTCATATTTTATTCTTATATCTACAAACTCACTTTCTCAACATACCCATTCATAATTCCCGCTCCATCCATATTTACCACTAACGACATATATGTCGGGAATAGAATGACGTCACGGTTTCCCATTCCTTTGACATTATCCTGATAAGGTGATCATTCTCATATCTATTTGAGCAAAAAAATAACAGTGAGATCCTGTCTCACTGTTATTGATGATTCAAATTATTTAATTTTATTCCCTGATTAGCACATCCTGGCACCTGCCGGGATGTGGTTGTCGAGCATCACTACATGGAGTTCTTCTTCACCATTGCGTTCGTCAACTGCACTGATGATCATTCCACAGCTGTCGATTCCCATCATCTTCCTTGGTGGAAGGTTTACAATGGCAAGGAGAGTCTTTCCTACGAGTTCTTCAGGCTCATAGTACTTATGGATTCCGCTAAGGATCGTACGATCTGTTCCTGTCCCATCATCAAGTGTAAACTGAAGGAGCTTCTTACTCTTCGGAACTGCTACGCATTCCTTTACCTTTACTGCTCTGAAATCAGACTTACAAAATGTATCGAAGTCTACCTCATCTGTCAGGAAGTCCTCAACCTTTACGCCACTGAAATCGATCTGTGAATTCGGAGTAAAGAATCCATTATTGTCACCATTCTGAGTGGATGAGCAACTAGATTTCGTATCTGATGCATCCAGACTCTTGAGCGTTGGAAAGAGGATCACATCCCTGATTGCCTCACTGTTTGTCAGAAGCATGCAGAGTCTGTCGATACCATAGCCGATACCACCTGTAGGAGGCATTCCTACCTCGATAGCATTCAGGAAGTCCTCGTCTGTATGATTGGCCTCCTCATCTCCTGCAGCTGCCAGCTTGTCCTGCTCTGCGAAACGCTCTCTCTGATCGATTGGGTCGTTGAGCTCTGAGTATGCGTTGCACATCTCCCAGCCGTTGATATAGAGCTCGAATCTCTCAACCTTTGACGGATCAGATGGCTTCTTCTTGGTCAGAGGAGAGATCTCGATAGGATGATCCATTATGAAGGTAGGCTGGATCATCTTGTCCTCACAGTATTCGTCGAAGAAGAGATTGACAATATCGCCCTTCTTATGACGGTCCTCATAGGCAATATGGTGGTCGTCTGCTATCTTCTTTGCTTCCTCATCGGATGATACAGCATCAAAGTCCACGCCCGTCTCTTCCTTTATGGCCTCTGTCATTGTAAGCTTTCTGAATGGCTTACCCAGGTCGATCTCTACTCCTGTGCCCTTTTCCTTATCTCCGTAATAGATCTTTGTGCCGCCGCAGACCTTTTCTGCCAGATGGCGGAACATGCTCTCTGTGAGTTCCATCATTCCGTTGTAGTCTGTGTAAGCCTGGTAGAGCTCCATCAGTGTGAACTCAGGATTGTGCCTGGTATCTACGCCCTCATTCCTGAATACTCGTCCGATCTCGTAGACTCTCTCAAGTCCGCCGACGATGAGTCTCTTCAGATAGAGCTCGAGAGAAATACGAAGCTTGACATCCTCATCGAGAGAATTGTAATGAGTCTCAAATGGTCTGGCAGCGGCTCCGCCTGCGTTGTGAACAAGCATAGGAGTCTCGACTTCCATGAAATTCCTCTTGGCAAGGAAATTCCTGATCTCTGCGATGATCTGGGATCTCTTTACAAAAGTCTCCTTGACATCAGGATTCATGATCAGGTCAAGGTATCTCTGACGGTATCTGATATCGGTATCTGTGAGTCCATGGAACTTCTCAGGAAGGATCTGGAGACTCTTGGAGAGAAGTGTGACTTCCTTCGCATGAACTGAGATCTCGCCTGTCTTTGTCTTGAAGACAAAGCCCTTTACTCCAAGGATATCACCCACATCATACTTCTTGAAGTATGCGTATTCATCGTCTCCGAGATCATTCCTTGTGACATAGATCTGCATATCGCCCTTGAGGTCGCGGAGATTAGCAAATGAGGCCTTTCCCATCACACGCTTGAACATCATACGTCCTGCTATGGAAACTACCTTTCCCTCCGGTATATCCTCAAGCGGTACTACCTTTGCCTTTCCTTCCTCGTCAACTGGAGGTACGAATTCGAGCTCATCGAAATGCTCTCGTATATCACTGGTATGATTAGTCTGGTCATACTTAGTGATCCTGAAAGGATCGCGGCCTGCTGCCTGAAGCTCGGCAAGCTTGTCCCTTCTGATCTGTAAAAGCTGGTTATTATCCTGTGAATTATTCTTTGCTGGCATTGTATTCCTTCGTTCTGATCAATCGTTGGTCCTGTATGCATCTGCTATCCTGTAGCTGAAGCTTCCTGCCTCTGTCTCTACAGTAACTGTGTCTCCGCTTACGTGACCTATTATGGCTGCTCCGACCGGAGACTCGTTTGAGATCTTTCCATTGAGGATATCGACCTCGTTGGAACCCACGATCTTGTACTCATCCTCTTCTCCATCCTCGTCAACGAGCTTTACTGTGTAGCCGATATTTATCTTACCTGAATCATCCTGAGCAACGACCTCGGCATCCTTTAAGATCTCCTGGATATCCTTGATCCTGTCCTCGATCTTACCCTGCTCATCCATTGCTGCATCATACTCGGCATTCTCCGAAAGATCTCCCTGCTCTCTGGCCTCGGCGATCTTCTTAGTGATTGCTGGACGCTGCACATGTATCAGATCCTGCAGCTCATCCTCTAGTTTTTTCTTACCCTCTTTTGTCATCAGGTTCTTTTTTTCAGCCATGACAGTGTCCTTTCCTGTATTATCTAAAAATTTTGCCTAAATAGTATATACTTATACCGTATAAAAGTCAATGGCAGCTAGCCTTTAAGCAGACATTCAAATGTTATCACATCATCCTTCCAGGATACGTCTATAGAGCCGTCATACTGCTTTACCAGGCTTTCTGCAATAGAGAGTCCGATCCCGTAGCCTCCCTTGTCCACATTATGCGACTGGTCTGCACGGTAGAATCTTTCAAAGAATTTTGAGTAATCTGTATTTTTCCCATCTGCATAGGTATTCGAAACAGCAAGTCTGATATTTTTTCCCTTCTGCTGAAGTGAGACCTTTATAGCCCCCTTTTCATCGCAGTACTTTATGGCATTGTCTATTAGCAGGGTGGCAAGCTGTCTTATCTGACTCTCTACAGCCTGCATTCTGACCCCATCCCCTATATCCTCGGTGAAGGTCTCCCCTGCATTTTCTGCTACCGGAAGATAGCTTTTCACTGTATCCTTTATTGCCGCTGAGATGTCAGTATCGATCCTGTCCTCAGAACTCTCCTTTTCCTCGGCTCTCACTATAGTCACAAGGTTCTGTATCAGTCCCGTCATGCGGTCGACCTGCCTCTTGGTGGATTCTGTCCATTCATCGCTTCCGCTTATCATCTCCTGGACCTGGACATTGGCCTTTATCACTGCAAGGGGAGTCTTCAGCTCATGACTGGCATTAGTGATAAACTGCTTCTGCTGCTCAGCATTCCTGATCTCAGGAGCTATCACTCTTAGAGAAAGAGCACGAAGAACAAAGAACGAAATAACAGAACCAAATCCTATCAGTATGAGTGCCAGATAAAGGATCCTGTTTGTGATCCTGATCTGATTGGTATAATCGACAAAGGCGACTATTGTTCCCTTCTTTGTCTTCTGGACCTGATAATAATAATTGCCTATGTTGCCAAAATGATTCAGATTGTTCTTTACAGCCAGAGCATATTCCTTGGCATCAGTGATATTTATTGAGGCGATCCTCTCTGCATTTATTCCGGCGACCCTGTCGTTCTTGTCAAATGTCACTGTAAAATATCTGACAGAATACCACTGATCCTTGTTTGTAAGCGCTATTCTTCCGCTACCAAAAAGCGTACTGAGGAAATCCTCTACATCCTGTTTTATTGACCTGTTCCCAGAGATATCCTGTTTGACAGTATCATTACTATCATCATCAGAATCTGAAGGATACTTGCTAACAGTAATCTTTATCGAAGGCAGATCTCCTCCGTTATCGATTATGGCCTGAGTCACTTGATGGGCTTCCTTTCTGGTGACCATCAGAGTACTCACATATATAATCCCGCCAACTACAAGCATCACAGCAATAAAGGAGCACATGGATACAAAAAGGAATTTATTTTTCAGTTTTTTTATCGATTCTTCATTCATGCGACCTCCCGGAAGGATCGGTATCCAGCCTGAATCCGCCTCCCTTTTCTCCATTTATAGTAAGATCGGAATCTATAGCAGTAAGCTTCCTTTTCAGATATGAGATATAAAGCCAGACAGTATCAGCATCTGCTGCCGGCTCGGCTGCCCAGACCTTCTGCAGGATATCATCAGTCGAAAGCTCTCCATCGGCATGGGTCATAAGCAGCTGCATGAGTTCGAACTCCCTTGCGGAAAGCCTTACTGAATTCTCACATGACAGCTCCATCTCCTCTGCTTTAAGCGACACATCTCCGAAGCTCATATCCTTTGGATTATATTCCCTTCCTCTCCTGACAAGAGCCCTTACCCTGGCCAGGAGTTCTCTCATATCAAATGGCTTGGCCAGATAATCATCAGCTCCGGCATCAAGTCCGGCAACCCTGTCATCTACCTCGGTCTTTGCGGTAAGCAGAAGAACCGGGGTAAGGATATTGTTCTCCCTCATGTATTTAAGGACGCCTATTCCGTCCAGCTTCGGCATCATTATGTCAAGTATGGCCGCATCGAAGCTGTCCTGCTCAAGACAGTCTACTGCCTGCTCACCATCATATGCACTTGTGACATCATAGCCCTCATGCGTAAGTATGGCCGTCTCCGCCCTGTTTAAGTCGCGTGTATCCTCTGCCAGCAAAATTTTCATTCTGTCTCACTCTTTCCATTATCTTCAAATATCATATCTCTTATTGTCTGCATAGAAAGATCAGTCGATGCCAGCTCGTCTGCGCATCTTTTAAGCTCAGATGCTATAAGCTCCTCATTCGACTTTCCTATATCATGCTTGTATCTGATATGGTGCTCAAGCGCTGCCCAGGTATCCTGGGAAATCGTCCGAAGCTGGATCTCCGCATAGAATTTCTGATGCATACGAAGGATCATATGATAGCTCCTGTAGCCGTTCGGCTTGGCATGCTTTATATAGTCCTTCTCCTCTATGACCTCCGTACCGGGAAGTGCGATCAGATGATCCCTGAATCTGTAGATATCGTCTATAAAAGCGCATACCACGCGGATCCCGACTGCATCGTAGATCTTTGTAAGAGCAGACTCTGTGGTCACCGGAAGTCC
Organism: Candidatus Weimeria sp. HCP3S3_B5; assembly: GCF_052064335.1. Lineage (NCBI taxonomy): Bacteria > Bacillati > Bacillota > Clostridia > Lachnospirales > Lachnospiraceae > Candidatus Weimeria > Candidatus Weimeria sp. HCP3S3_B5. The sequence goes on from NZ_JBQHVU010000012.1 coordinate 10,034, forward strand.
CTTCCTTACGCACTTTTCTCTCATGCTCTCCTCTGACTTGATCCTTGAGAGGCAGTGCTCTACAGGGTCCATACCATTCTTCTGCTTGAGCCTTTCCCTAAGCGTATCGATCTCGTCAAGAAGCTCCTTTTCTATTTTTTCAAGCTCTGGCCTGTAAGGCCCGTATATACTGTTATTTTCATCCATAAAACTGCTCCGGTTTTTGATTTTCTTTTAATTATAACGCAAATATCCGATAATTACTGTTAAAATTCGGTGAATGGTATGGTAACATTATGTGACAGGAAACACTGAAAGGAGACAATGATGAATAAAGGAAGGCTTCTAGGGATCGGTGTAGGCTGCGGCTCATCAGCTGATCTGACCTATGCTGCAAAAAGCGCGATTGAAAATAGCGACATAGTGATCTTTCCCGCAGGTAGCCGCGAGCACTGCAGGGCATATACTATAGTAAGGGATGTGCTAAAGGATGGACAGGAAACAGAATTCTTTGATTTCCCTATGACAAGAGACAGGGACGATCTGATAAAAAGGCACAGTGAGATCTATAAAAGGACCCGTGATCTTCTGGATCGGGGAAAGACGGTTTCATTTATTACTATAGGAGATCCGCTTATATATTCGACATTTTCATATATAGGTGAAATGGCTGAGAGGGACGGTTATGAGATGAAGATAATAAACGGGATCCCATCCTTCCTTTCATGTGCCGGCAGGCTCGCGCTTTTTCTGGGGCAGGAAGATGAAGAGATACATATCATCCCGGGATCCGCTGATCTTAATGATGCCCTATCCCTTAAGGGAATAAAGATATTCATGAAGCTGGGCAAAAAAACTCCGGCCTTAAGGCAAGCCATAAGGACCGGAGATCATACCTTTCTTGGTGCAGTAAGTCACTGCGGGATGAGCGATGAAAGGATCTATAGAGACCTTTCCGAGATCCCTGACGAAATGGCCTATCTTATGACTGCCTTTGTCCGATAAGCCTATCTGTCCTGCTTCTCATAGATAAACCGCATGCCCTGAAGAGTCAGGTCAGGATTGTAAAGGTCTATGCAGTCAGTCTCGCCGGAGATCATCTTTCCAAGTCCTCCTGTAGCGATCACCTTTATATTCTTTTTCCCGATCTCGTCCTTCATATGGTTTATTATATATTCTGTGGCTCCTATCTGTCCGAATACCAGTCCGGCCTGCATGGAGCTTATGGTCTCACGGGCAAGGATAGACTTTGGCTTTACTATCTCGATCTCAGGAAGCTTTGCTGCATCCTCCCAGAGAGCCTTTGCAGCAATCCTTATTCCCGGAGCCGTAACTCCGTAGCGGAATGAGCCCTTTTCATCCACATAGTCATAGGTCGTGGCTGTACCGAAATCTATAACTATAAGAGGCCCTCCATATAGCTCATAGGCTCCGGCTGCGTCTACTATCCTGTCGGCTCCTATCTGGCTAGGCACCTCTGTCTGTATATTGATGCCTGTCCTTACGCCTGCCGCCACCACCAGAGGCCTGGTATCAAAATACTTGATCACAGCACTTGTAAGCGAATGCATGACTGCCGGTACTACTGAGGCGATTATGCAGTCTTTTATCCTGTCATGATCTATACCGTTATTATAAAGTATATTCCGAATAGCTATACCATACTCATCAGATGTGCGGGCTATCCTTGTATTAAGTCTGAAATTTCCTACTATCACACTATCCTCAAATACTCCAAGTGTGATATTGGTGTTTCCGACATCAACTGCTAAAAGCATCCTTACTCCTTTTATCAGAAGAATTCTCTGAAATATTCCTCAAGCTCTCTGAAGAGCTGTCTCTGGTCCTTTTGTATCTGCTTGATCTTAAGAGGTGCGCCTATATTGTCATAGGTCAGATCTCCCTCCTCTGAATCAGTCATCAGATGAAGGCTTCCCTCCTCATCAAAATACAGCTCGATCACTCCTCCTATGTCCTCTGTAAAGAGGACGCACATGATTTGAAGCTCCTTCTTCACCTGATCCGGAAGTCCGTCAAAATCCGGATTCAGATAATATTTTTTATTGTATGCGCTTGCAGCGCAAAGCACTATCCTGTCCTGATACATGATCACTTCTTCATCGTTGCGTAGATTATAGCCTTTATAGAATGCATCCTGTTCTCTGCCTCATCGAATACGACTGAATGCGGGCCTTCGAATACCTCGTCGGTAACCTCCATCTCTCTTAAGCCGTATTTCTCATTGATCTGTCTGCCTATAGTCGTATCGAGATCATGGAAGGCCGGAAGGCAGTGCATGAAGATAACTGAATCCGAAGCATAGGAAAGCGCCTTTTCATTGACCTGATAAGGCTTTAAGGCCTTTATCCTTTCCTTCCATACATTCTCAGGCTCTCCCATGGATACCCAGACATCCGTATAGATCACATCAGCACCGGCGCAGGCCTCCTCAACGCTTTCTGTAAGAGTCACGCTTCCACCTGTAATATCAGCCTGCTTCTTTGCATACTCAACAAGATGGCTGTCCGGGAAATAATCCTTATTCGTACATGCCACAAAGTCCATTCCCAGCTTGGCACAGGTGACCATAAGGGAATTACCCATATTGTATCTGGCGTCCCCCATATAGACAAACCTGACTCCCTTAAGTCTTCCCAGATGCTCCTTTATGGTGAGCATATCAGCTATCATCTGGGTAGGATGGCTTTCGTTTGTAAGGCCGTTCCATACCGGCACTCCGGCATACTTTGCGAGCTGCTCGACTATTTCCTGACCGAAGCCTCTGTACTCTATACCGTCAAACATCCTCCCGAGTACCCTTGCCGTATCCTTTATGCTCTCCTTCTTTCCTATCTGTGAGCCCTTGGGATCCAGATAGGTAGTCTGCATTCCCATGTCATGCGCTGCCACCTCAAAGGAGCATCTCGTCCTGGTGCTGGTCTTCTCAAAGATCAGGGCGATATTCTTTCCCTTCAGATAATCAAGCTGTGATATGCCCTTTTTCTTCTCGTCCTTAAGTCTTGCCGACAGATCGATAAGTCCCTCTATCTCATCTGCTGAAAGGTCTGTCATTTTAAGAAAACTCTTGCCATATAAATCCATTGTCAAATCTCCTTTGCATTCTTATGATTATAAGCTATTTATATGATTCCGTAAAGAGCGGGTCATTCCGTGCGTTCCTTTTAGATATTATTATTATCACTGCGATTTTGCAAGTCTGTTTCTTGACAAATCCTCCATTAGAAATTATACTTTTTCACCTATGAAGGAGACCTCTTATGCTGAATTCACTTACTATTGGAAATATAACCCTCGCTAATCCTCTCATCCTGGCTCCGATGGCTGGTGTCACCGACGAGCCCTTCAGACGGATCTGTCATGGGATGGGAGCCGGTCTCGTGTGCATGGAAATGGTTAGTGCCAAGGCTATTTGCTATCATAATAAGAATACCAGGGAGCTGCTCGAAATTGCTGACGACGAGCATCCGGTCTCCCTCCAGCTGTTCGGCTCAGATCCCACCTCCATGTCCGAGGCAGCGAAGATGATAGATGAGGTCCCGTATGATATTCTCGATATAAATATGGGCTGTCCCGTGCCGAAGGTATTTGGCAATGGCGACGGCTCTGCCCTTATGAAGAATCCGAGGCTCGTAGGCGAGATCGTATCCGCCCTCGTGAAGTCCACCGACCGCCCTGTCACAGCGAAGATACGTGCCGGAGTTGATGCAGAGCATATCAATGCGCCTGAGATCGCGCATATCATTGAGGAATCGGGTGCATCCGCCGTTGCTGTGCACGGACGCACAAGGGAACAGTATTACAGCGGTGAGGCCGACTGGGATATCATCCGCCAGGTAAAGGAAAGTGTCTCCATTCCCGTGATCGGAAACGGAGACCTCCGCAATGCTTCTGATGTAAAAAGAATGTACGAGGTCACCGGCTGTGACGGCTTCATGATCGGCCGTGCCGCAAGAGGCAATCCGTGGATCTTCAATGAAATACTCACAGAGCTAAGGACCGGCCATCCTGCCGATAAGCCTTCCCCGACCTATGTCATGGATATGCTGATGAAGCATGCTAGGATGGAGGTTGAGATGAAGGGTGAGGACCGGGCCATCCGCGAGATGAGGAAGCACGCCGGCTGGTACACCTCCGGCATGAGAAACGGGATACGTTTCCGCAGGGTGGTAAATGAAATTCACACCCTGTCGGAATTCGAGGCCGTATGCCGGCGTTTTCTCGAGCTCTGACCGAGCTCGTTCATTGCCCATTCATACTCTTCATCTGACAGCCCGTGCGGGGAATATCCTGCCTTATCGAGAATATCCTTAAGTCTCTGCCTGTCCTCCGATGCCATATCCGGGTACAGGTATAAAAGCTGCTCCTCATAATTTACCCTTCTGCTGAATTCCTTATCCCTTCTGCGTCTTCGCTCCGTCTGTCTCTGATAATGCATTATGAGCCTGTCGGAGCTGCCGGCTGCCGCAAATGCTCTCCTGTACCTTATATCAGAATACAATGATTTCATTCCGATCCATATAAGGGGAGATGCCAGTACAAGTATCATGACAAGCATCAGCCACATCGCTCTTGGGCCTCTGAAGCTGTCCCTGATGTCACCTGTACCATTATCATCAGAAACGTTATTATTCTGAATGGTATCATTACGGCTGCCTCCGCCTGTCAGTATACTCATGAGATCTGAAAGGAATCCACCGCCTCCGGTGTCCTCAGTCGCTGCCGGTGTGACATCGGCCACTACCCATCCATGCCCCTTCTCATATACCTCAACCCATGCATGGGCATTCATATCGCTTGCGGTCGTCCTTATCACTGCTGACGACCTCAGTGCATTCTGTCCTGAATAGTAGTCATCATAGGACAGCTCATCCTCTCTCTCAGCATTATTTGCCATACTCTCCATTGACACTGCGTAGCCCTCGCAGTATCTGGCAGGAATCCCGAGACTTCTGAATATGAGCACTGCCGAGCTCGCATAGTGTGCGCAATAGCCCTTCTTATTTTCATTGAGGAAATATTCTACAAAGTCCCTTCCCTTAGGAGTCGCGCCAGGGCTCAGTGTGTACGGATAATTCTTCTGAAAATATGCACGCAGCCTCTCCACAGCCTGTTCTGTGTCCATTCCTGCTTTAAGGCCTGCCCTTCTGCAGAAATCTGATACAGTCTGATAGATATCTGTCGGGACACCACGATAGCCATCACCCGGATCACTGCTCTTTATCTGCATATCATCCAGACTGATCAGAGGATAATATGTCACCGTCTCAGTAGCTCCAGATGGCAGAGCTTTTCCATCATCGCTTATTCCATCTGTTATCTCAGTCGTATCAGTATAATACGGCTCATACGGCCTCACATCCGCCCCGACATTCTTTATATCCATGCAGGCACGGGCACCCTTTCCACTCTTATAGCTTTTCTTCAGGGCACTGACCTGCTCCTGATCATCCTTATCATCGGTGCCTGTCCAGTAATTATCGACAGGATTATAGTATTCACCTATGAAGTTCCTGATATACAGGGTATCTGTAGAATACGGGGTAAAGGTGATCTCGAGATCGGGCTGACCATCCTGTGTCACCCTGTTCACTCCGCCAAGCCTTCCTGAGTTCAGTCCGCCCGTAGCCGGATATCTGTTCATAATACCGTCTGCACCACGCAGGAAAGCATCCTTCACGGCCGGCTCTGTGCTTTCCTTTATCCGGCTCTGACCATTGTAGATATTAAGCCTGCTGCATACCAATGCCAGCATAAGACCTGCCACCCATATCACTATTGCCATGAAAAACATATTCAGGTCCGTGGCCTTATCTACTCTGTACGAGATTCCCTTTCTTGTCCGTATATATTCCGTGCTTCCACGGTTGAACCTGAAATGACCACCGCCGCGGACCAGAGCGATATATACCATCATGACAAGCCAGACACACGCACTGGCCGGCAATGAGGAAAGGCCGTCCAGATATATGATCACGAGATTTGGAATGATGGTAAGTATGAAGCACCAGACATATGACGCGCTCCATATCACGAGATTAAACACTATATACTCAAGGATCATACCGACTGCTATTGAAAAGGCCGTCACCGTGACATAGCGGTTTGCAACTCTCTCTGTATATGTACGCATTCCGGAGAGTTCAAAGAAATCAGTGATCCTGTCGATGGTGGTATTGACTACTGCATAGAATCCTGAATTGATTTCATATCTGAAATTGATGCCTGCAAATACGAATACCGCCAGGAAAAGAAGTGCCACCAGATTCTCGCCCTTACTGCTCCTATAGCATAATGACAGTATCAGCGCTTCTGCCGCAAGCGTTCCGAAAAAGACCACCAGCGACATGGAAAGACCAATACCATCTATATACATATAGATCGAGCTTGCCGACAGAAGAAAAACCGCAATGGCCTTTATCATTATATCCGTATTGCCATTCTTCTCTGTCCTTGTGTCCCTGTATGCCGTGATCACCGTGACACCTGGTGAAGGCACAAGAGGCTGTTCTTTTTTTCTTTTACCGAGAGCCATCCACCACGGCCTCCTTCACCTGGCCATCTGATGAGTAAACTCTGATATATCCCATAATCTCCGGATGTACCGATCTCATCAGCCTGTCAATGTCTTCAGTCATCTCTGCCCTTTCACCGAACATCTCTGAAAAGGCCTCATCCACATCTCCCTGATCCTGAAATCTCTTCCGCCTGAAGTCCTCATCAGCTGCACTCCACCACATCAGCTGCGTATTCACATTGCTTCGTACCAGTTCCTTTATGAGACTGTAAGCCTCGCTTACTACCTCATCATTTTCCTCAAGAATCTCCGTGAACTCCACCACAACGATCAGCTGCTCATCTGACATGGCTTCTCTCTGCTTGATCATCAGCTCATCCCTCTTGGCTGACAGCTTCCAGTGAATATCCCGTGGTCTGTCGCCTGGTACATATTCACGAATCTCTGACACATCAGAGAAATCATTGCCGCACCTGTCAGTCTCCTCGGCCTCTGTCATACCGCCGGACGGATGCAGCGCGTACGAGCACGTATCTCTATCACCCTTTGGAAAAACAGTGACCCCGACGCTCTTATCTACTGTCTTCTTCAGATCTGCAAGTCCGAGCACATCCCGGATCATGACATGATCTGCTGTGATCTCGTAATATCCCAGCAGTGAAAATCTGAGATGGACATAATGCATCTCTCCCTCATGATTCACAGGAATTGCAATCTGTGTCTGTCCCGAGGTGCCATAGAATGTATTCCTGATCGTCAGTGTGATGGCGGCCTCGTACGAGGAAAATGCCATACCTGCCCGCAGATTATAGCCTATAAGAACCAGGTCTCCCTTTTGCGTATGATCTGTTCCAAGGGATACAAGCAGCTCTGATTTCCTGAGCATCAGCATTGATGTGATAATATCTATTGGCAGCGCAACTATTTCCATCATAAGCATGATAAAAAGAAATGTCCCTCCGAAAACAGCCACTATTGCAGCTGTCACTGCTACTGCCAGTATATATCCGATCAGCCGTCCGACTCTTATCCTCATGTCCTTGGTGCCCTTACATCCTCTATCAGCTTCTGTATTGCATCGTCCATTGTGATTCCTGCTGCCTTCGCACGCGCAGACAGCTTCACTCTGTGACCAATCGTATCCCTGGCAATACTCTGCACATCCTCAGCCGTCACATAGTCCCTGTCATTGATGAAGGCGACGGACTTTGCCATACCGAGCATGGCTATGGTTCCACGTGGTGATGCTCCCTGCGCGAAGCTGCCGCCGTTCCTCGTATGCTCTACCAGACTCACTATATAGTCATAGATCTCATCCTTCACATACATCTGCGAGATGGCAGTCCTGATGGTCTTCAGGTCATCTGCCGTAAGCACCGGCTTTATATTCTCGACAGGCTTCGATGCATTGCCCTTGAGGATCGCCACTGCGTCATCATGCGCCGGATACCCCATTGACAGACATACCATAAATCTGTCGAGCTGTGACTCAGGAAGCAGCTGTGTTCCTGATGAGCCGTACGGATTCTCTGTTGCTATCACGACAAACGGGTCCGGAAGCTCTCTGGTCACTCCGTCCACTGTCGCTGTTCCCTCTTCCATTACTTCAAGCAGAGCCGACTGGGTCTTCGGTGATGTACGGTTGATCTCGTCTGCAAGGAACAAATTGGAAAATACCGGTCCCGGATGAAATTCGAACCTGCCGCTCTCCTTCTCATACATTGAGAATCCCAGGATATCACTCGGGAGCACATCCGGTGTGAACTGCACCCTCCTGTAATCGAGTGACAGCGTCCTTGCAAACGCCTTCGCGAGTGTCGTCTTCCCGACTCCCGGTATATCCTCCATCAGGATGTGTCCACCTGCGATCATCGCCGCAAACACTTTGAGCACGACCTCATCCTTGCCTTTTATCACCGAATCCACTCTCGTGAGAACTGCTTCTGCTATCCTGTTCATATCGAACCTCCATCATATGAAACGGGGTCTTTTCTTATTATCTTTTTTATTTTAAACTGTCATCTCATAATTGTAAAACGCAAATTGCAAATTCGCTATCTTTTTCATGCCAATAGTGATAAAATATGGTAAGTTAATTTTTTCACAAAGTCAAAGTACAAGGAGGCAATATGGGTTTCGAACAGGAATATCAGCAGAAACTGACCACTGCCGATGAGGCTGTGAAGTGTGTCAGAAGCGGCGACTGGGTTGACTATGGCTGGTGCGTAGGCACTCCGGAGGCTCTCGACAAGGCTCTGGCGAAGAGGGCTGACGAGCTCGTGGATGTAAATGTACGTGGTGGAATTCTGTTCCATGTACCGGCTATCATGCAGGTCCCGGATGCAGACAAGCATTTTTCATACAATTCATGGCACATGAGTGGAGTTGAGAGAAAAATGCTCACTACCACAAATTCATATTTTGCACCTATCAAATATTCTGAACTGCCTAGCTACTATCGTATCAATAATGCTACTCCATCACGAGTCGTAATGATCCAGGTCGCTCCTATGGACAAGCACGGATACTTCTCCTTCGGTCCGAGTGCCTCTCATCTCGGTGCTGTCTGCGAGAATGCCGAAGAAATCATCGTCGAGGTCAACAAGAATATGCCTCGCTGTCTCGGTGGTCATGAGTCCGAGATCCATATCTCAAAGGTAAGCGCCATAGTCGAGGGCGACAATCCACCGCTTGGCGAGCTTGCTTCCTGTGGCGAGGCTACTGAGATCGACAAGAAGGTGGCGGAGCTCATTGTAAATGAGATCCCGAACGGAGCCTGCCTGCAGCTTGGCATCGGCGGTATGCCTAACGCCGTCGGCTCCCTCATCGCTCGGTCTGACCTTAAGGATCTGGCTGTACATACAGAGATGTATGTGGACGCTTTCGTAGATATAGCAAGGGCCGGCAAGATCAACGGTTCAAAGAAGACCATAGACAGATACCGTCAGGTCTATGCCTTCGGTGCCGGCACAAAGAAGCTCTATGATTATCTGGATGACAATCCGGAGTGCATGAGTGCACCTGTCGACTATACCAACGACGTCAGGGTGATCTCACAGATAGATAACTTCATTTCTATCAACAATGCGATCGATATCGATCTCTACGGGCAGGTAAACGGAGAATCTGCAGGTACCCGTCAGATTTCAGGTGCCGGCGGACAGCAGGATTTCGTTCAGGGCGCTTACCTCTCAAATGGTGGAAAGAGCTTCATCTGCATGTCTTCTACATTCACAGACAAGAAGGGCGTAGTTCACAGCCGTATCCGTCCTACTCTTGCAGAGGGCTCGATCGTCACCGATACCCGTCCTCAGACCATGTATGTGGTAACAGAGTATGGTATGGTAAACCTGAAGGGACTCTCTGCCTGGGAAAGAGCCGAGGCTCTGATCTCGATCGCTCATCCTGACTGCCGTGATGCGCTTATTAAGGATGCCGAGAAGCTTCGCATGTGGAGGACCTCAAACAAGAGATAATTCCCAGGGGGTAACCCGGATGATCAGTCATATTACACAATCAAAAAATCTGTAATAATAAGGACCCTTATGGCTCTGGCGGTGATATCACTTGTGATCTTCTCCGCCATAGCCTTTATCGGTTACGGCAAATGTCAGAATGCCTCCTTTTTCCTTTCCAGGCGCATCCTCTGGCGCTTTATCGCGCCCTCCCACTCTGCTTCCTCACCCGGGCCACTTACCTCGAGACCGTAAGGCACCCGGATCGGCTTTCCCTCCGGGGTGACAGCGACATAGGTCAGATAAGCACGGTTTATAGGGACACGCATCCCGACCTCATTCTCGCGGTAAGAGTCAACTCTGACCTCCATGGACGAGTTCCCTACATGAGTCACCTTCCCGATCATCACCACCATATCATTTAGTCTGGCCTCCGCCTTGAAGGTCAGATTGTCAACTGATGCAGTGATCACCTCATGGGTGGAATGTCTCATAGCCGTCATTCCACCAACCTCATCTATCCATTCCATAAGCCTGCCGCCAAACAGCCTCCCCTGACCGTTTATATCTATCTGCATCACCACATGGGTGACCTCTGATCTCGAAAGCTCGACCGTCTTTACAGGACGGTCATCATTATTCCCTAAACGACTCATTTACCATATACCTCGTGTGCGAATTTCCTTAGAACAGGTATAGAACGCTTTACCTTATCTGTATCTATGCAGTATGCCATTCTAAAATACCCTGGAGCGCCAAAATTGTCGGCAGGTACCAGTATCAGATCATACTCAAGCGCCTTATCGCTGAAGGCTACAGCATCCTCCTCCAGAGACTTAGGGAAGATATAGAAGGTCCCCTGAGGGCGTACCACCTCAAAGCCTATATCAGTCAGAGCGTCATAGAGCAGGTTCATATTGGTCTCATATACCGACAGATCCGCTGTCTGGTCGATAACCGATGCGATACCAAGCTGTGATGTCGAAGCCGGGCAGTTATGTCCTATGCCACGGCTGATCTGTCCAAAGATATCGACAAGTATGTCTGCATCCGTTGCCTTGGGATTTACCGCTATATAGCCGATTCTCTCTCCCGGCAGGGACATGCTCTTCGAAAAGGAGTAGCAGGAGAGTGTATTGTCATAGAAAGCCGATGGATAGGGGCATTTTCTCCCGTCGAAAACTATCTCCCTGTATGGCTCATCGCTTATAAGAAAGATGTCATGACCGTACTCCTTCTGCTTCCTGTTCAAAAAATCAGAAAGACGTGTCAGTGTCTCCTCTGTATATATGGCACCAGATGGATTATTCGGAGAATTGATAAGTACAGCTGATACATTTTCATCGAACATCCTCTCAAGCTCTGTGAAATTGATCTGGAAATCAGGTATATCAGGCGGGACAACCTTAAGCACTGCCCCAGTATCATTCACATAGGGAGTATATTCCGGAAAAAACGGAGCAAATGTTAGAACTGTATCTCCGGGAGCCGTCACTGCCCTGACTGCGTGTGCTATAGCGCCTGCTGCTCCCGAGGTCGGAAAGATATGCTTTGCCTGATATGGGAGATGAAACCTTCTCGTCAGAGAATCAGCTATTACCTCCCTGACATGGGTATTTCCGAGCGAAGGGGAGTATCCATGAAGCGACATGGAATCCATAGTCTTATACATATCTATCACTGCTTCATTATAGGAAGCAGGTGTCGCTACCGAAGGATTACCAAGAGAATAATCGAATACATTCTCGTATCCGATCTCCTGTCCTCTCTTATGAGCAAAGGCAGCAAGCCTTCTTATCACGTTCTTGTTGGACAGTCTGTCCTTGTACTTCTGATTTATCATTATATGCTCCTTTTTTGCGCGTCTTTATCTATTATATTAAAAGAGGACCTGTCTTTCAAGAATCCTTACTCCATGTCTTATCTCATCAGCTTCTGTATGGTATCCACGAGCTCATCTATCACCTCATCATTTCCATTGCGGACATTTTCTGTCACACAGGTTCTGATATGGCGGGCCAGGATCACCTTGTTGAAGCTGTTCAGGGCTGCAGATGCTGCCGTGCTCTGTCTTAACACATCTATGCAGTAGGAGTCCTCCTCTATCATCCGCTTGATACCGCGGATCTGTCCCTCTATCCTTGAGAGCCTGTTATAAAGATCCTTCTTTTCCTTTTCGGACCTCTCCTTTGTCCTGCCGGTGCAGGCGGCGCAGCCACCCTCCGCCTCTGTCTGATCAGCCTCATTCTGGCTTACGCAATGAGGACAGAGAGCCTCCTGTCTTATATCTTCCATGATAAATACCTCCATGAATTTCTTTTAATAATACAGATATCTTATACCCCCTTCGGGTATATGTCAATAAATGCAGATTCTTTCAAAAATAGGTTGCACGCAATCTTTTTTTGTGGTATAGTGCATAAATAAGTGAAAACACGAAAGGAGAAAATAATGGCAGCACTTAAGTTTACAACTGACAATTTTGAAGAAGAGGTTTTAAAGTCTGACAAGCCTGTGCTTATAGATTTCTGGGCCACCTGGTGTGCCCCATGCAGAATGCAGGGACCTATCGTTGAGGAGATAGCTGACGAGAAGACAGACATCAAGGTCGGGAAGATTGATGTGGATGAGAATCCACAGATCGCAGAGAAGTACAATGTGATGAGCATCCCGACTCTTATAGTGATAAAGAACGGCGAGGTCGTAAATCAGGCCGTCGGCGTTCACAGCAAGCAGCAGATCCTCGATATGCTCGGCTGATCATTTCCTCCTCTTGAGATTAAAGGCCGCAGCGATCCTTGAAAGGACTATATCCGGCAGCAGAGGCCCTATTATCAGATCGAGAAAGGATGCTATCGAAGGGGTGGAGAGTCTTCTCCGCCCCTTTATTGCACGAAGACTTGTGCGGACGACCTGATCCGTGGTCTTAGAAAGAAATGGGGCTGCCTTTTCCCCTGTAGCATGCTCTATAAAGCCGGTATCGCGGATCCAGTAAGGGCAGACTGCTGTTACCGAGATTCCCCGTGAGGCAAGCTCAGACCTCAGGCCTCTCGAATAGGAAAGCACGAAGGCCTTCGATGCCGCATATACATTAAAACCCGGAATGGACTGAAAGGCAGCTATCGAAGCTATATTTACTATCCTGCTCCCTCCCCTCATAAAGGGAAGAACGGTCTGGACCATTGCTACGGTCACCGAATCATTAAGCACTATCTCCATCTGCTCTCCCCTGTTTCCGATCTGCTCCGAGGTTCCCGAATTCCCGACCCCAGCACAGTTTATCAGGAGCCTTACATCATAGTCTCTGGTAGAGAGCATTTCACGGATCACCTCTATAGACCTGCCGCTTGTCAGGTCAACAGGTATAGGAAGGCATGGTACCCCGGTTTCCCTTGCAAGTGCGACAAGCTTATCCCTGTTTCTGGCTATTATCCAGAGTTCCTGAATATCGAAGGCATCCATCTGTCTGGCTATTGCCCTTACATATCCGCATCCAAGTCCCCTTGAGGCTCCTGTGACGACAGCGATCCTCCTTGCCGAATCCCTGAGTGTCACCGAACGCTTATCGGCTCTTTTTCGAATAAGTATATTTCCTGCTATAGAAAGAATGATTCCAAGCAGACCCATAAAGAAATATATATTTCCGGATATAGATACGCATCTGCTATATATTTCCTTCAAAATAGCCATATACAGGCCTCCCTTTAAGCTTAGTTATCATTTTGCCCAGCCAAACGAGCACTTCACTGCCTTATGCCAGCCGGCAAGCTTCTGTTCCCTCTCATCTGACTGCATCTGAGGAGAAAACTCCCTGCAATTTTCATCGGGCAGCTCCTTTATTTCATTTCTATTCTTCCAGAATCCTGTCGAAAGCCCGGCAAGAAAGGCCGCTCCAAGAGCTGTCGATTCGACGTTTGACGGTCTCTGCACTGGTTTACCCAGAATATCCGCCTGGAACTGCATCAGGAAATCATTCGCACAGGCGCCTCCGTCCACACACAATGACTTAAGCTTAAGCCCGCAGTCCTCCTCCATGGCATTTGTCACGTCCCAGACCTGATAGGCTATGGATTCAAGCGTCGCTCTTATGATATGGTACTTATTCGTACCTCTTGTGATACCGACTATTATCCCTCTCGCATACTGATCCCAGTATGGAGCGCCAAGTCCGGTAAATGCCGGGACGACATAGCAGCCATGGGTCCCGTGTGCCTTATTGGCCCAGTACTCTGAGTCCTCTGCTGAATCTATTAGCCTGATCTGGTCTCTAAGCCACTGTATTGCAGCGCCGGCAACAAATATAGATCCCTCAAGGGCATAGCTTACCTTTCCGTCTATTCCCCAGGCTATAGTCGTGAGAAGACCGTGCTTTGAAAATACAGGCTTATCCCCTGTATTCATCAGCAAAAAGCAGCCTGTACCATAGGTATTCTTTACAGAGCCCTTGTCAAAGCAGAGATGACCGAACAGAGCTGCCTGCTGGTCGCCTGCTGCCCCGGCGATAGGTATCTGGCCTCCCAGCAGGAGCGGATCAGTATAGCCATAGATCTGCGAGCTCGGCACAGGAACCGGAAGCATACTCTTTGGAATATCGAGTTCCTTAAGGATATCCTCATCCCACTCCAGGGTATTTATATTAAAGAGCATGGTCCTTGATGCATTGGAATAATCGGTGACATGGAGCCTGCCTCCGCTCAGCTTATAGATAAGCCAGGTCTCTATGGTGCCGGCTAAAAGCTCGCCCCTCTTGGCCTTCTCACGTGCTCCCTCCACATTGTCAAGAATCCACTTGATCTTTGTCGCGGAGAAATATGCATCTATCACAAGTCCTGTCTTTTTCCTGATCGTCTCTGTAAGTCCCTTTGCCTTGAGCTCATCCGCTATAGCTGATGTCCTGCGGCACTGCCAGACTATAGCATGATAGACTGGCTCTCCTGTATTCCTATCCCATACGACTACTGTCTCACGCTGGTTAGTGATCCCTATCCCTGCTATATCAGTCGCCTTTGCGCCTACTGTCTGCATGGCCTGGACAGCCACTCCAAGCATAGTGGACCAGATCTCGTTGGCGTCATGCTCTACCCATCCCGGGTTTGGAAAGAACTGCCTGAATTCCTTCTGGGCGACTGCCGCCTTTCTCCCCTGTCTGTCAAACAAAATACATCTGTTGCTGGTTGTCCCTGCATCAAGTGCCATAATATATTCTGCCATTATAAGCCTCCTTTTAATAAACCCCTGTCAAGCTCTAAATATTATATCATTTTTCCTGCTCTTACTAAATGACATTATCCGGTCTGATGTAAATAAGATCATCTGTTCCTGCAGCGTCTCCGGATAAACGGCGTATCCGTCCTTTATCTCGAATGGATACCAGACCGCCTCGCTATGTGGCTCTGCCCGGCGAAGTCTCTTCAGATACTCCCTTGAGATGCGAAAGGTACCTATTCCGAAATCCATGACTCTGTCAATATCAAAGGCCCTGACCATAGAGTCGATAAGTGAGCCATAGAGCTCCTTCCAGTCTCTCACATAAATGATAGGATCGATGCAGATCCTTACCGTTCCTCCTGATGAAAGCATCCGGGCTACAGAGCGGATCCTTGCCGAAAGAGGCGCTGTATTATGCTCGAACCTGTCTATTATCTGCTGGGGAGACAGGGTATAGGCATGGATCAGATTAGGAACCTCACCCTCATCTCCATCAGGAGAAGGTGCTCCCTTAGTCCTGATCTCGATCTCTGCCCCGGGATGCTCCCTTGCGAATTCCTTCCAGAGTCCGCAGTATCCGCTCAGGCTCTCAAATGAGTAAAGATCTGTATCAAATGATACCGACAGATACATTCTTTCCCCATCAGCCAGTAAGTCCAGCCTCCTTTCGGCCTGAGCAAAGACATCCTCGATATTTACAAATATGACAATATAGCCACAGTCATACATCCCCTTCAGGTAGCAGTATTCGCAGTCATAGAGGCAGTTCTTCATTGTAGATGTATAGTAGAACTGCTTTCTCCCGTAATCCTGACACATGGGAGAACCTCTGTAGAGAAGCTCTCCGCTGGCCCTTGCCAGGATAAGCGACCGGTTCTTCATCTGAAAATGTATATCCTGTTTTTTTCTACCGAATATCTTCAGATATCTGTCTATATAGAAAATACCGCGCCAGCTGCATTTCGAAAGGATCTCCCTTGTCCTGGGATGGTCCTTTATATCGTTTTCAATGTAAATATGATTAAAGCTCCACATATCACTCCTGATCTCCCAGCTTAGCAGCAAAGGAGGATGCATTGTCCCTTGTGACCTTCTGGTAGTCTATATAAAAGCTTCTCTCATTGCTTCCTGTCACCTGGCTTACATCCTTTTTCTCTGCCAGAGCTATGGAAAGCTCCATTATCTTATCAGCCTGACTTATAGCGTCATTATATACAGTCCCCTTCAGCTCTCCCTTCTCTACACATTTAAGCGCCTCTGCTGTTCCATCAACGCCAAATACAGCAGGGAGTTCCTTTGTTTTTTTCCCCCGTTTTTTATAATCATCTATGACCCCCAGAGCCATATCATCGTTATTGCAGATCACGAGCTCTATCTTATCCCCGTACTCGTTTATCAGCTGGCTCATCCTGTTCTGGGCCTGGGCCCGGCTCCAGTTAGCCGATTCCTCAGCCAGCCTGTCGAGATTTAGACCATATGAAGCTGCAGTTGATACTGACTTTTCGCTTCTTATTATTGTATCCTGATGATTAAGCTCTCCCTTGATCAGGACATACTGTATGCTGCCGTCTCCATTCCTGTCTATCTCAGGATGCTTTTTCACATAGTCTGCTATCTCCTCTCCCTGCATCATCCCGCTTCTTACTGCCGGCGCCCCTACATAGTAGAGACGGTTCCAGCGGTCAAGATCATGCCTTACCAGCTCCCTGTTGAAGAATACAACCGGGACATCGTTCTTTCTGGCAAGATTTATGATATAAGTAGGATCGGTCCGGTCGACAAGGTTTATAGCCAGTACATTACAGCCATTTGCTATCATATCCTCCATCTGATCGTTCTGGGTATTCTGGTCTCCTGATGCATCTCCCACTGTTATTGTCACATCAGCCTTGCCCCTGCTCTTCTCCTTTGCCGATTTTATCATCTCATTTATCGCACCCTTGAGAAAGGTATCGCCCTCATCGTAGACTAAGACCCCTATCTTAATCTTTGTTTTATTTTTTCTTGCCGGCGCCTGGCATGATACGGATGATAAAAGCACTGCAAAAATACAGCATATAGCCATGATCCTTTCAGGACCTGCGGCTGATGATATACATGATCTCCTTATTTTCAAAAATATCCTCCTTCCGAAGGCTCCTTGTCCTTATCACCCGGCTCTTTGGCTTAAGTGGATCGCCGTTAAGCCTTGCGGTCATTTCCTTTACCCCATAATAGCCTGTCCGGAAGATATCCGGATAGGCCAGTCCCTTTATATTTTCCATATCAAGCTGATATACATCCTCTGTAGCAAAACCAAAGCCATAGACATCCACACCGGAAAGCCTTTTCTGACCTGCCAGATCTGCTGCAGCGGATAATGACTCCTCGGTCAGACATACCAGTATATCTGATCTGTGGGCTTTTATAAATTTCTGGTCTGCTCCTTCCTTGGTAAAGGCCTCCTTATAGCCTGCCTTCTCAAGTATAGAGGCCGTTTCCTTCCTTATCTGGCCTGTAAGCCTGCTCCCATGTCTGTCTGTAAGAAATCCTACCGTAAGAGCCCCGTCCGTATCATCCATTATCATCTCTGCAAGCTTCTTGCCTGCTTCCCTAGGATCGATCGATATGCTTTTCATGTCGCAGCTCGAATCCGAGATCAGAAGCAGGACAGGAATCCTGTAATTCTTCTTTTTTATAAGCCATGCTGCCCTGTCATTTACAGGAACGACAAGAAGAGCATTGCAGCCATCATTTACCGCCTCATCAACAGAGTTGACCTGATCGGCTGCATTATCAAAGGTGCCTGTGGTCACAAAGCGTATATCCACATTATTCTCCCTTGCCGCCTCCTTTGCTCCCTCCTTCAGCGGGACCCAGACATCGCTCTCAGAGTCCTCGACTATGACTGCGATCTGCTTCTTATGCGGAGTCCGCCTGCTGCCTATCATCATCGCTATGCAAAAAACTGCGAAGCATCCAAGCAGAAGCTCTATAATGACAAAGGTCAGTCCTCTTTCATTCATAGCCCGCTTCCCCCTTCCAGCCTCTTTCTGGTATCCTCATCATACTCTATAGCCGGTATATGGATAGTCACACAGGTGCCCTCATCCGGCTCGCTTTCTATAATGAGGCCATAGTCATCTCCGAACATAAGCCTTATCCTGTTGTGCACATTCAGAAGGCCTACTCCGGATCCATGCTTATGGACACGATTTTCATCTGTAAGAAGTCCCTCTACTGTTTCCTCGTCCATTCCACAGCCATTGTCTGTTACAGAGATATACAGGTCATCTCCCCGCTTTTCTGCCTTTACCATGATCTCTCCATCCCCGTCAACCATTCCCTCCATTCCATAGTAGATGGCGTTTTCAAGTACTGGCTGGATCACAAGCTTTACCGTGCAGAGATTACCGTAGTCCTCAGGTAGCTGATAGTCCACAGAAAAGCTGTCCTTATATCTGTATTTCTGTATATTCATATAGCTTCTGGCATGACTTATCTCATCTCTTAATGGTATTATGGTCCTTCCCTTTGACAGCGATATGCGAAGGAGTCTTGCAAGCTGTGTGATCATATATGTGGCATCCTCATTCCTGTCTCCCTCTATCATCCAGGTAATGGAATCAAGCGTATTATATAGGAAATGAGGATTGATCTGGCTCTGCAGGGCATCCATCTCATTTTTTCTTCTCTCCCTCTCCTCCCTTACGACCTCCGCCATCAGCCGCCTGATCTCCTCATATGAGTTCTGGATGGTAGATCCCAGATGCCTGATCTCTGAAGGTCCTCCTATATAGATATCAGCCCCTGCTGTCATGTCTGATGCTTCAAGATTTTTAACCGACTCGTTCAGCTCGAGGATAGGCTTTGATATCCTTTTTGCAGCCAGCCTGCTTACTATAAGAGCAAGCATAAGCACCATTGTAAAGAAAAAAAGTATAGTCCATATGCTGGCTCCTGACCCCTTCATTATAGCTGAATCAGGCACCACTGCGACCATTTTCCAGCCTGTATAGGCTATAGTGCGGACCACCACATGTAACAGCCTGCCACCTGCCATGACCGTATGGACTCCATCACCGTGAGAAACAGCGGTCTTTATGGTAGGTTCCGACCTTTTATTCAGCTCAAAGCCTGCCATATATGGATGAAAGATCATATTTCCGGTATCGTCACACAGGTAATAATAGGCTCCGTTGTCTGAATCGTTGATCTGCTCCATTGTCCTCTCCACATCGGAGTAGTTCATATCGACAAGAAGCACGCCGGTCGCCTGGGATGTTCCGGAGGTGATGTCTATTGTCCTTGACATGGAGATGACCCAATGGTATTTGCCTGCCTCGTCCTGAAAGAGATCCTGCACATGCGGAGTAGAAAAATAGAGGTTTTCCATTTCTCTCATGGCCCCGTAGAACCATTCCTGCTTAGTCACATCCGGATCCTCCTTCTGGTTGGCCGTAGGCTCCGACATGAGAAGCGACCCGGATCCGTTATATAAGGCTATGCTTCTTATGGTACTCTGGTTTGCCTCATAGAGAAGGTAGATCTCACGCTCAAGCTGGGGCTGTGTCACGTCGTTTTCAGAAAGAATATTGTATGATACTGTATCAGAGACATGGCGGAGGTTAAGCAGATGATTCTCAAGATTTCTCCCGGTCTCGTCAACAATCACCTGCGCATTACTGATATACTCATTCTCTGCCGAGCTCCTGAAGCCCATCACAAATACAATGGCAAGGACTATCACTATCAGCACAGACAGCCCTGCAAACGTAAACATCATTATGGACTGAATGCCATCATATGTGAAATGATCCTTTATACGGAATATACCGCCACGATCCCTGTTCACTTATCCTCTTCCTTTTTACGATATCTGCTTGGCGATACGCCATACTGCTTCTTGAATACATAGCTGAAATAGTTTGCGTCGAGGAAGCCGACCTTTTTTCCTATCACATAGCTTTTGTCTGTGGTCTCTGTCAGAAGCTGGGCTGCTGTCTCCATACGGATCCTGGTAAGATAGGACACGAAGGATTCTCCTGTAGTCTTTTTGAAGACTCCTGAAAAATAGGATTCAGAGACACCCAGGCTCTTGCATACATCTCCTATCGAAAGGTCCGGGTCCTGATAGTTCTGCATGACTATGCTCCTGGCGCTGTCCACATAGGACACTCCAGATGAGGTCCTTGCTGCCGCGAGCCTGTGCTGCAAATCCAGACAGACTGAAAGGATCCAGTCCTCGAATGCCGCCCTGTCCATTCCAGTAATATTGGAATAAGGATCTGCCACCTCGTTCATCCTGATCTGATTCTTCCGCGCAAACTGAAGGATGGCTGTCACCAGTCCTGTGAGCTCAGTCCTGTACTGGCCAAGTGACAGGAAATGGTCTGAGAGTCGACTGAAATACTCCTCTACTGCCTCCCTTAGAGAAGCATCATCCCCCATCCTGATCTTCTGCAGGATATTATGGATGCTCTCCTCTCCTCCGATCTCATAGGTATCCTTGCCTCCCGGTGTGGCCTCCCTGATATTTATTGCTCGTCCTGTCCCGAAGATCACCCTGTATGAGAGGGCTTCCCTTGCGCCAAGCCAGCAGTCCCTTATCTCTGACACCGATCTGATCACTCTTCCGATGCCTACAGTAACTACCGCACCCGTGACATGACCGGCGTTTCTCGCTACTATCGAGCATTCATCTGTAAGTCTTCTTATATCTGTGCTTTCATCAAGCTGGACTATCATCACATTATCATGCTGATAGGAAAAGAATAAAACCCTCCATCTGTCCTTCAGCCTGTCATAGGCATATCTCCAGACCGCCATCCTCAGGACCTGATAGTCTCCTCCCTCTGGCATATGGGTCCTTGAGACATGAAAGATAGCCACTGTGGCAAAGGGCTTTTCAACAGAAAACCTGTACTCCTCCGCCAGCCTCTCTATCTGATCGGCTGCTATCTGATTCTCAAGCAGCATGACAGCAAACCTGGACTGCATTGCAGGAAGGGACTCATTATAGTATCTCATCAGCGTGTCTATATTCTGCTGTTCCTTCCTCTCCCGGTCCAGATCTGCCCTGATCCTTGTAAGAGTCTCTGTAAGCTCGGCGGCATTGACCGGCTTTAATATATATTCGGAAATATTCAGATGGATAGCCGTTCTGGCATATTCGAACTCGTCAAATCCGGTGAAGAGGACTATCCTCATATCAGGATACTGCTCCCTAATATGTCCGGACAGCTCCATTCCATCCATATAGGGCATCCTTATATCCGTCATGACCACGTCCGGAGGATTCTGGTTTATCATCTCAAGAGCGCTGGCTCCGTTTTCGGCATAGCCGCTTACTGTGAAACCAAGTCCCTCCCAGTCTATTTTCTTTAGCATTATCTGTATCACTTCCGGCTCGTCATCCACCAGAAGAACTGAGTATTTTTCCATAAACGGATTATAACAAATTATATAGCAAAATAACAGAGACAGACTCTTATGGTCTGTCCCTGCTTTATTAGCGTTTTACCTGTCAGTCAGATCACTTACTTCTTTCTGATGTACTTCAGGCAGTCAAGTGTTACTGCTGCAAGGATTATGATTCCTTCGAATACGAACTGAAGGTTTGTATCAACTCCGAGAATTGTAAGAGAGTATGTAAGTGCTGTGAAGATAAGTACACCTACGACAACTCCTGAGATCTTTCCGATACCACCTGTGAATGATACACCACCTACGACGCAGGCTGCGATCGCATCCATATCCCAGCCCTGTCCATAGGCTGCTGATCCGGATCCTACCATTCTGTTACACTCGAGCCAGTCACCGAATCCATAGAGGATACCTGCCAGGACAAATGCTCCGAGAGTTACTGCAAATACCGAAATACCTGATGCTGAAGCAGCTTCCGGATTTCCTCCTACTGCGTAGAGATACTTTCCAAAGGTCGTCTTGTTCCAGATAAACCATACGATAGCTATGGCTGCTATTGCCCAGAGAATGATAGTCGGGAAGCGTCCATTGATCTTCGGGATTACCATCTGAGGTATGCTCTGGTCTATTGATCCGAAGGATACTCCCTTTGTAGCGTAGGTTACGAGTCCGAAGATTATAAGCATGTTGGCCATTGTCGAGATGAATGGATGCATCTTGAACTTGGCTGTGAAGAATCCGGCTATCGTAGTAAATACCGTTGTAAGCACTATGCAGACAATGAGGGCTAAGATCGCACGGCCTCCTGCCGGCATCGCCGAGAAATCATATACATGTCCGAATACCGTTCCTGTATTTGGTCCCTGATGCATTATGATAGTCGCTGCAACCATTCCCATTCCTACCATTCGGCCTACCGAAAGGTCGGTTCCTGTAAGGAGGATCAGTCCTGCTACTCCTAAGGCATAGAACATTCTAGGTGAGGCCTGCTGGAGGATATTCAAGATATTATTATAGGTGAAAAGAGGCGAGCCCTTGACCGCCGGTGTTATGATCCCTAAGAAAACGAATACCGCTATGATAACGATATAAAGTCCGTTCTGAAGGAAGAACTGGGTCGAGTTAAAGGTGTACTTGTAGTTCTCCCAGCCCTGAGCCATCTTCTGTCCCTGTGTATATCTCGACATTCTAAGCAAGTCTATCAGGTGATATCTGTAGATATAGGCCTCATGCTGATCGTCCTTTATTCTCTGCAGCTTCTGATCATATCTCATCTTCAGATCGAATCTGCGGTTCTTATAGACGTAATTCTCGTCCTTTATCTCGGCCTTGTCGTTTAGCTTTTTAAGCTCTGCCTCATGCTCATTTGTGAGCTTTCCGATAGCTGTGTCGTATTCCCTTTTTGCCTGCTCACGTCTGGCATCACAGGATTCCTTTACCTTGTTGTAGTAGTCGCTGTCGTAGTGGACCTTCAGATAGTCCTCTGCCTTTTTTACAAGAGCAGCCACCTTGTCCTTATTTGCAGCCTCTACCGCCTTTGCCTTTTCGAGCTCCTTTTTGGCGGCAGCTATCTCATTTGCCCTCTCGCCCTTTGTGAGGGTCTTGTCCTCCTTTAAGAGGACTATCATATTCTCATAGCTCCTTACCTTAAGTGAACCGTCTTCTCTAAGCTTGTCTATCTCCGCCTGGATCCCACCAACCTCTTTGTCGATTGGCGCGAGAAGTTTTTCCTGCTCCTCTGCGGATAAAATTCTGTTGTCTGACATAATTTTTCTCCTTTTCGTTTACAGATACTTCGCAGAGAGTCTCAGGAGTTCCTCCTGGTCCGTCTCATTGGTATTTACTATACCTGAAAGATGTCCGTTGCTCATCACACCTATCCTGTTTGTTATTCCAAGGATCTCAGGCATCTCTGATGATACTACGATTATGGTCTTTCCCTGCTTTGCCATCTTGATGATAAGCTCGTATATCTCGTACTTGGCGCCTACGTCTATTCCTCTGGTAGGCTCATCCATCATGAACACCTTAGGGTCTCTCTCCATCCACTTTCCGAAGATCACCTTCTGCTGATTTCCTCCTGAGAGATTGGAGATCATATCTTCAGGTCCCATCGTCTTTGTATGCATGACCGTGATCTCATTCGAGGTGGCCTTTGTCATCTTAGGATCCGACAATGCCGGTCCTGACTTGTAATGATTCAGATTGGCTATCGTGGTATTAAAGGTGATATCACCCTTCAGGAAAAGTCCGTTTGCCTTTCTTTCCTCAGTGATCATTGCAAACCCATGCTCCATGGCTTCCTTGGAGCTGTTGAAATTCATCAGTTTGCCGTTGTAGTATACTCTTCCGCTGGCTCTTGTCCTGACTCCGAAGATCGTCTCTAAAAGCTCCGACCTTCCTGCTCCGACAAGTCCGTACAAGCCGAAGATCTCTCCTTTTCTCACCTCAAAGGATACGTCCTTCAGATAAGGTGCATACTTGGTCGAAAGATGCGATACCTGCAGGACCACATCACCAGGCTTGTTGTCTACGGGCGGGAATCTGTTGTCTAATGACCTTCCTACCATAGCAGCTATAAGCTCATTCATGTCGGTGTCATGTACATCCTTTGTCATGACAAGACTTCCGTCTCTTAATACCGATACCTCATCACAGATCTCAAATACCTCATCCATCTTGTGTGAGATATATATGATTGATATTCCCTGATCCTTCAGGGCTCTCATCATCTTGAAGAGCTTTTCGACCTCCGGCATGGTAAGGGATGAGGTAGGCTCGTCTAACACTATAATCTTTGAATTATAGGATATAGCCTTTGCTATCTCGACCATCTGCCTCTGTGAAACCGACATCCTCTTCATCGGCTGTGTCAGGTTCACTGTCATATTGAGCTTTCTAAAAAGCTCCGAGGCCTCCTTTTTCATTCTTCCCTCGTCTATCACTCCGATAGAGTCTTTAGGATATCTTCCAAGAAAAAGGTTATCGACCACGCTTCTCTCAAGACACTGATTCAGCTCCTGATGTACCATGGCTATCCCGTTTTCAAGGGCCTCCTTCGGCCCTGAGAAATTGATCTCCTTTCCATCGAGGATTATCTGTCCTTCGTCCTTCTGATAAGTACCAAACAGGCACTTCATCATTGTTGACTTGCCTGCTCCGTTCTCACCCATCAGACCCATTATGGAGCCGCGCTTCACATCCATATTGATATGATCAAGCACCCGGTTCCTTCCGAAGGATTTGCACATTCCCCGAATGGAAAGAACTATATCTTCCTTCTTTTCTTCTGACATATCTATCTCCTGCCTTGTCTAAAAAAGAGGCACCAGGTGACTTTCCTGATGCCTCCTGTTCTGCTTTACAATCCTTCAGTTATTTGAACTGTTCCCCGGTTTACTGCAGAAGTGCTGTATATGATGCTGCGTTATCTGTCTTTACCATGTTGATGGCGAATGCATCATACTGGCTTGGATTTCCGAGACGGTTTGTGATATTGGACTCTGTCTGTCCATCACCTCCAATGTACTCTACATCGAGGTTCATCAGATCATCGTACTTCTGGAGGAGCGGCTGATAGGTCGATCCAAGGAAGTTATCTGATGAATTATAGATATCGAGCCATACCTTCTTCTTATCGCTGCTCAGCTGCTTTGATACAGGATCATATACCTTTGTCGAATCTGTGAAGTCCTTATAATTATCAGCTGTTACTGCAAGGTTCAATGCGTAGAAGGAACGCTCCTTCTCATCATATCTGAAGTCCTTGCCTTCCTCGAGGACATTCCCTGCATCGTCCTTCTTTGAGATACCTGTCATCACATCTACACCATCGAGCGCATTGCGGAGAACCCTGAGTGTCAGATATGCCTGTACGTCTGCATGCTGTGAGATCGTTCCGCCATAGCCATCTGCTATAGCTGCAACTGCATCTGAGTTTGCATCGTATCCGAAGGTAGGAACCTTCTTCTCCTTTGACCATGCATTAAACATCGACATTCCCATTCCATCATTATTGGAAATAACGATATCGATCTGATCTCCGAATGAAGAGGACCATGACTGGATAGCGTTTCCTGCTGTTGCTGCGTCCCAAGTTGCTCCTGCTGAGTTCTTCATCTCCTGTGATGCGAGCTCTCTTATCTTTAGATCAACTCCATCGACCTTACCGTCCTGAACATCCTTTGCAGATCCATCTGTATTAGTTCCGACTGCCTGATAATCGATGCTGTCTCCATCCTTTACCGCTGTTCCGAGAGCCTTTCTGACTCCTCTTGTACGGGCTATCGAATCATTGTGTCCGATATCTCCGATCGCAAGCACATATCCTATGACTCCGTCACCATTTCTGTCGATCTCATCCTTGTGTGCCTTGATGTAGTCAGCGATCATTGTTCCCTGCAGCTCAGCACCCTGATTTGCATCGAATCCTACATAGTAGGTATTGTCATTGAAATGAAGGGCATTGCTGTCGAGCTCTCCTGTCGAGCTGTTTGATGGCTGACGGTTGTACCAGACAACCGGCTTGTCCTTGTTCGCTACTGTTCCGCTTGCGGTCTTTCCTGATCCCGATGATGATCCGCCCTTTGATGCCTTGCCTCCGCCGCAGGCAGCCAGTGAAAATGCCATAGCTGCTGCGAGCCCTAGTGCTATTACCTTTCTTGACTTCATAAATCGTTCCTCCTTCATGTTAATGACACCCTCCGTGTCGTTCGTTCGTTTACGAGTATTACTATATATTTTTCCACCCGCAAAAAGAATAGAAAATTTTATGCTGAATATTGAAGATTCTACTTAAAATTTGCCCGCAAACGATAATTACTGTATAATGTTTATAAAATCCAGCCAGGAAATGAGGTTATAATAATGCAGGAAATAGAAGATAAAGAGGATCTTTCAAACCTTCTGGAGAAAAAAAGGATCAGGGCCGATGGCAGTGACTGCTTTATCAGAGGCTTCTCAGAGCTTATAAGGATATCTGACGAACGCAGACGCTATGGAAGTCCCCGCGAGCGGATCCGCCTGTCCCTTTCCATGTTCAACCTCTTCGGATTTGATATTATGGAGAAATGCATAAGTGAGGGGCTCCCGCGATCCGAGGCAGAGGAGATCATGTCAGCTGCCCTTTATGACTCAGCATCTTCTTATATAGGTACAATGGATTCTGACAGCTATGGCAAGAAGCTTCTGGGGCTTGTGGATGTAAGACCGGAGGAGAAGCTAAGGCGATCCGCTGCTGATGTCTGGTCTGTAATGAACGGCGCTGCCTTTCTATGGAAAAATACCGGCATAGAAAAATTCGAAAATGCTCTTCCTGTCTTTGAAGACGCTATAAAAACTGCCTACAGCGACCATGACGAGGAGGCCCTGGAGCGGCTTCGCCATGAAATCCTTACTCACAGATAAGAGGAAATACACATATGAAAAATAAAAAATGTACCAGTCCGATACCATATCTTCTGATCTCCTGCCTTGCCCTCATGGCCTTCCCCCTCCAGGCCCATGCTTCCTTTTCAGGCAAAACCATAAAGCTTAGAAGCCCCTACAATGACTGTATGAACAGGAAATCCTATGATTCATACAATTATAATAACGACAGCTACGACTATCTGACTCCCTATGACGCTGATACTGATAAGGTCACAAGCAGGACAGGCAGCTCACTTACTCTGCACTGGTATCCGGTCTACGGCGCAAGCGGCTATCAGGTGCTTGACAGCCGGGGCAGGGTCAAAAAGACGATCAGCGGGATGGATGTCAATCAGGTCACTATCACCGGTCTTTCCGCCAACAAGAAATACACCTTCCGTGTACGTGCCTACAAGAAAAAGGGAAAATCCATCACATATTCCAAAAAAAGCAGGAAAGCCTCGGGCAGGACAGGATATCTGATAAAGGGAAAATCCACGGTCAGTGCTGCCCAGATGGCAAGATATTACAAATCAAAGCGGTCATCCTATCCATCCGCATATAAAAGTCTGGGCGCTGCAACGATCAATGATTTCACAAGGATTGTATACAGGGAGGCTTCAAGATACAATATAAAGGCCGAGGTTCTGTTTGCACAGATGATGAACGAAACAGGCTTCCTCAGATTCGGCGGCGACGTAAGCATTTATCAGTGCAACTTCGGAGGTGTTGGCGCTGTAGGAAACGGTGCTGGCGGGCTCGACTTCAGATCCTATGCGAGAGCCCATTACAGAGCCTTCGGTTACTCCTCTGCTTCTTCTGCTGAAAGCCATGCCATTTCTGTCGGCATCCGTTCACAGGCTCTGCATCTGTCCCTTTATGCCGGTGCACAGAACCATATCAACAATGCTATCGATCCACGCGGCAAATATGTCAGGGTAGGCAATGCTCCATATGTCCAGTGGCTCGGTATAAAGGACAATCCCTATACGACCGGCGAGAAGCATTCTCCAAGCTACCGCGCACAGACCAGAGGCTGGGCCGCCGGAAACAACTATGGCTACTATCTGGTAGAGAAATACATAATGCCTATGAAGAAGGCCTGATCAGTGAGTCTGCCTGTAGTAATAAAACATATACTGCTGTATGACCCCGGCAAACGGGCTATACAAGGTATGGTCAAAACTTCCGCCGTACTCCTGGTCGATAACTCTCTTTATCCAGACATCTATCGGGAAAAAGTCGAGACGATGGAAGCCAAACAGTGCTGTACAGTTAGCGACCTTCTTTCCCACTCCCTTGAAGCCAAGGAGCTCTTCATATAATGCCTTGTCATCAAGCTGATCCAGGTATTCGATCAGTGACGGATTCATTATCAGCCGGCTTACTGTATCCTGGATATAGGGCATTCTGTATCCAAGCGAGCAGCTGTCAAGGCCTGCCCTCTTATATGTACAGCAGTCTCCCCCGCACTTCTGACATGACAAGGCAGACAGCCCCATCAGATCCGGGAAGGAATAAATCTCCTCACCATCGTAGTTCCCCAAGAAGCTGCCACAGGCATGACACAGCTTCTCTACGCATGACTTTATTGCTGGTATATTCTTCCTCTGGGAAATGATAAATGTAATAAGCGTCTCAAGCGGATCCTGTCTGAGTATCCTTATGCCTCTTCCGGCCTGGCCTGCCCTGATAAGGAAATCATCAGCCCTGTCTATCGAGGCGATTATGCCGTCATAATCTGTATCTATATCAAGATAGTCCTTCCAGATTGTCTGATATTCTTCCTGATCGCAGTCGATAGTAAAAGACTTCTCTCCCTCCTGAGTCAGATACCTTACCCTGCCAAATGCGCAGACCCTGAACCTACTGTCAGCAACCTCCTTCCAACGGAAGCACTGACCACTATCTGCTATTTTCTTAAGATCTATTGTATCTTCCAGCTTTACTCTCATTTGCACCTTTTAGTGGGATGAAAGGGACTCGAACCCCCGACAACCTGGTTGTGACCCAGGTGCTCTCCCAGCTGAGCTATCATCCCGTAAATGACTCGATAAGCCCTTAAAATGGTTTTCAAGGTCTTTTGTTCTTGTCTTTCTATGACATTATACAACTTCTGAAACCTTTTTGAAACCTTTTTCTCTATTTATCTGAGCTATAATCCCAAAATACGCCATCTGCTGCCGACACATCAGCACGTCTGCCTACGCAATAGAAAACACTGTTGTCAGCACAGAGCTCACACTTGATGAGTTCCTACTCTCGAACAGATGGCTATCTTTTAGTATACTACTTCTGTGGTAAAAATTCCATATAAATTTCCCTGCACTATGCTATAATCATCTCATGAATACAAAGGCTAAAAATAAAGGACAGTTTGAACTGAAGCATATGCTTCTTATCCTGATACCGGATATATGGTGCTTCTTTATTATGGAGCTGGTAAATAATCCGGATTTTTTTAAGATGCAGTGGTACTATATGATAATAAATATCGCTATCATTGCTGCTGCAAATCTCATTGCTATGTTCTGGTTTAACAGTGTAAAGAGATCCGTTCTGTTCACCCATATATTCTTCTCCGCTCTGACTATTGTTTTCTTCATAGTATATGCAGAAAGAGGAGAACCATTCCAGGCCATCGACATATTCAGCATAGGGACTGCACTGACCGTTGCCGGCTCATACAGCTTCAGGCCCACTATACCCTTTATAATAGATATAGTTACAGGAATCGGACTTACTATTTTTTACACCATCTTTCCTTATGATTATGTTCTAGTCAGAAAGGGAAAGCTAAAAAAACTCCTTATACGCCTTGGGATCGCCGCCTTTATGGTCGCTCTCTTCCCCCTCTATCTAAATACTGAATGGAATGGAGCCCTTGATATAACGACCGATCTCTTTGCTCCTATAAAGACCTACCATGAATACGGAACAACTCTTGGTTTTCTGTGCGTAGGGAAATTCATGAGGCTTACTCCGCCTGACGGATATAAAGCGGAGAAGACAGAGCGGATCGCCAGAGAATCCCTAAGAAGGCGCGAGCCCAATACTATAACAAACGTAAAGCCCGTAAATATTATCGCTATAATGAATGAATCATGGGCTGACTTAAGATATGCCGGCAAGCTAAATACGCCTGATCAGATAATGCCCTACTATGATTCGATGAAGGAAAACACTATTAAGGGGCATACCCTTGTATGCATTACCGGAGGAGGCACCGCAAAAACTGAATATGAATTCCTGACAGGAAACTCTGTAAAGAGATTCCCCGGAATGGTACCATATGTAAGCTATTATACGCAGAAACAGTATTCCCTGGTCTCTACCCTTGAGGCACAGGGCTACAGATCTGCCGCGATGCATCCCTATAAGGGAAGCAACTGGAACCGGGAGGCGGCCTATGGTCTTATGGGATTCAACAGATTCTATACAGAGAAGGATTTCAACAAAAATGTCCTTAAATATCATAAGCATATCAGCGATCAGGCTAATTATGAAAAGATTATAGAGGTGATAAATAACAAGAAGAGCAAGGACCAGCCATTCTTCCTGTTTGATGTGACCATGCAGAACCACGGGGGATACTCGTCAAACGATATAGGATGCGATATCAGGACCAAAAATATAATGGTAAGCGAGGCCGATCATTTCCTTTCACTCGAAAAGCTAAGTGATAAGGCCCTGGGCTATCTCATAGATTATTTCAAGAATTATGATGAACCTACCCTTATTGTAATGTTCGGAGATCATTATCCTGATCTGCCTGACTACTTCACTACTGCAGTCTCAGGCGGGAAAAAGATCAGCGATCTCCCTCTTAACGAAAAGGAAAGATGGTATGCTACTCCGTTTTTCATATGGGCAAACTATGATATACCAGAAAAGGAGGATGTCGTCACAAGCACAAACTATCTTGGAACCATGATGCTTGAATGCAGCGGGCTTGAAATGTCCGACTACAATTATTATCTAAAGGACCTGCAGAAATCGATCCCGGCCCTTAATCATCTGGGATATCTGGGAAATGATGGAAATTACCACAGCTGGAAGGACGCAGATCCTGCTATCAGGCAGAAGGAATGGGAATATGAGTGCCTCCAGTATACTGACCTGAAGGCACATGGCAATGACAGACTTCCATGGTTTTTCAAGCCATGACCTACCAGGTATTATTCCTTGCCTCTGTCTCAACATCAAGTATAGCATCCTTTAATGCATCACCGCCGCTTTTCGCCAGATCCTTAAGGATACCAAGGAAATCCATCCTGTCATCAGCCGGAAGCTTTCTCAGTGCATTTACCATGGCTACCGATGTCTTTATCCTGTTCTTTCCAAGCTCGCTTGCCTTGGTTACGCCGGCCTCCTTGAACAGGTCAAAGAGGATATCTATAAACAGGGCTCTTTTTTCCATTGGCTCATTTGAGACCCATCGTCCAAGCGTATCGTTTAAAAGCTTGCTCGACGATGTCATATCGTCCGAACGCACCAGATGATTCCTCATGACCTGCCAGCTGAACGGATCATGCTGATAGGCTCCGTTTTCATCGCTTTTTACTATTATGGAGTCTGCATCCTCAGTCATAAGTGCTCCTATAAATGAGAACTCAGGCGTGTACTTTACTATCTTGTCCTTAATGCCCTGATATTCCCTTGTATGGATCACCTCCGAAACGAAGCCTGGTCCGTCATTTGAATAGACACTTTTTATCCGGTCCCTGATATGCTGATTGCAGAAAGCTGCTGCAAATACTGCGAAGTTGCCGCCCTTGGAATGACCTCCGACATATGGGATCAGATCACCCGGAAGTGAATTAAGCGTTGTGTCCAGATATTCGACCGAGGCCTTCTGGCCTACCGTCATGTCCTTGTATGCAAAGAGGAAATCCTCCTTCCAGCCTATCAGAGAATCATCTGTACCACGGTAGGCGACATATACTGACCCATCCCCCGGAATGATGGTTATCGCTGAAAGCTGCAGGGTCAGGTTCTCATCTACAGCATTTATATAATGCAAAAGCCTCATATCCCTGTAACGCCTGCTGCCTGCCATTTTCTTAAGGATAAAGGGAGCATCGGATACGAAGGCCTTCCTGTCCTTTATCTCCTTTTCAGAATGAAGCCTCCAGTACCTGTCATTGACCTGATCAATAGAAATCGGCTTATCATCCTCCATTCCTCCGACGACGCCATCAAAATCTATATAAGCCATCGTAGAAAAGACCAGGTTGTCTACCTCATTGTAGCCATCCACCTCGAATGGAATGTCTCCTCTCCAGTCGAGATAATCCATGATATTTGCCATATTCTCACCTCATCGACCTGCTCTCGTGACAGGTCATGTATATGATCTGATATTTGTCGGAAAGCTCCTTCATAAGCTTCCTTGCGTCGGAAAGCTTGTCCTGATCGAAATTGACGAATGGATCATCAAGTATGATCACAGGCTCCTCTTTTCTGAAGAGCACATCTATAAGGGCAGCTCTCGAGCAGAAGGATGCCAGATCCTGATAGCCCTTTGAAAGATAGTCGCTGCTTCTTGTACGTCCTCCTCCGCTCTTTCCGGAAACCGATACCGAAAGATTCATATCGAGCTCGAAATCCTCTGTAAGGATAGCCTCGTCTGAGTCAGGATAGAGTGACTTCATATAGTAATTCAGCCGCTCTCTCAGCGGGCCCATATATACCTTCAGGAAATTTTCTCTTGCTATACGCAGATACTTCTTGGTCTCCTCAAACAGTTCGACCTTTTTCTCATATGAGGCTTTTTTGGCATTGAGCTCTCTTAATGTCTCCCTTGCCTCCTCACATTCCACAAGTGTCGCAGAACGGGCATCAAGCTCCTTTAAGTCCTCGGCAATATACTGCTTCTGCTTAGAAATATCGTCATCAAGTCTCTTCTGCTCATCCTGAAGCTCCTGCAGAGTCCTTCCCGAATGTGCTATTTCATCCACATGAATCTGCCTTAGCTCATCCTTTATCTCCTCTATCTGCTTCTGGGTGCTTGAATAGAGAAGCATATTCTGCCTGATCTCTCTCAGGGCACCTGCTATATCCGTTATATCGGTCTTTAGCGGATATGAGCGCAGTGAAACCAGCAGTGCCTTTGTCTCGCTGTTTATCGATGCGACAAGACGCTGATACTCCTGGGATGTCTCCTCGAATTCATTATACTCCTTGAGCTTCTGGGAAATCGCCTTTATAAGCTCGTAATCCTTATCCTCCTGATAAAGGTTGATCCCGAATTCCTTTGCATATGGATCGAGCGAGGTATAGAGCTTGAGCTGAAGGGCTGACAGCTCATCGACCATTCCGGAGGTATTCTCGGAAAGCTTCTGTTCCTCGGCATTTAATGTGTCAAATCTGTCCTTCTTTCGGTGGATCTCGAGAAGAGCCTGCTGCATATCATCAGCAGATACCGGATACTTCTCGATGAAGGAATATATGGTCTGACGCAGCCTGTCATATTCTGTGGAAAGCCTCGACAGATCCTTTTCTGATTCAAACAGCTCATCCTCGATAGTTGTCCTCGACTTTCTCATGTTGGAAATGCGGTGCAGAAGCTGCATGATAAAAACGACTGCGCAGATAACACCACCTACAAAGGCACCTATCGAAATGACCATGGACAGCTTTCCAGGCTCCGCCGAACGAAAAAAAACGGAACTTGCCAGAAAGAAAACAGCGGTTATTATTCCTATTATAATAATCCCAGAAAAGCCTTCCTCTATAGAACGGGTCTCTCTTTCTCCGATCGCTGCCTCCCTGTGCTTCTGGTGGGTCTCGCCAAGAGTCTTCATCTGCCCTGATATCTCATTACATCTGCTGATATCAGAAAGAGTATCCTGAATCTGCTCATCATCAGGAGTACCGTTTTTAAAGAAATCGCGAAGCTCGGCCAGCTGTTCCTTCTCCTCATCAGACATCTGCACATGCTCTCCCTTGATGCGAAGGGACCTGATCATCTCGGACTCCTTCTTCCACTGATCGATGTCCTCCTCGCTCAGGCTTCTGCTCGCAAAGAGCCTTGTCAGGAATTCCTCATCTTCCTTTTCTGGAAGCTTTTCCCTCAGGATATCACGACGGTTTCTGTTAAGGCTCAGCTCTCTTTCTCTTTTCTCAAGACCAGCTATATAGTCCTCCTCAGGCAGCCCGTTCGCGAAAAAATCATCAAGGCCCCTGATCACCTCCTCCTGCTTATTCAAAGAATCCATCTTGGCCTGATAGACGCCTACAGACTTCTCGCTCCTGGCTATCACACCCAGCTGGTCTGACAGGGTGCTCTTCTTGTACTCCATCCGTCTGAGCTCGCTTCTCTTGTCAAAAAGCATATGGGCCTTGGTGTCATAGGCCTCCTGCAGCTTGGGTATACGGTCCGCCTTTTCCTTTTCCTGATGGATCCTGTCATTTATCTGCTTTATAAGCCCGGGATTGACCTTGCTGCTGGCAGTATAAACCTTTCTCGCATTGTCTATCGCCTCCATAGCCTGGTCATATCTGTTCATATCATCCTGAACCGAGCCCAGACCTCCCATCTTGGCGTTCAGCTGACTTGTGATCTTTGTCTCCAGAGACCCCTGCGGGACAAAAATACTTTTCTCAAACGACTCCCTGTCTACCTCAAAGAGCTCCTCTCCTATCTTTTCTGTATAATCATCCGACTCACTTCCGCTGTCCTGGTCAAAAACAGCAAATGTATCCTCCTTTGCTGTCCCTCCAAAGGTCCGCTCAATACGGTAGGTTTTCTGATCAACCGAAAAGATAAGATTGCCGCCATAGCTTCCTCCATTCCATGGACGGTAATGGTCCCTCTCGGTCAGAGCGCTTTTCCTCGGAGAGTACTCCATTCCATAAAACATGGCCTTTATGAAAACTGCAAGCGTCGTCTTCCCCTTGCCGTTATCATCGAGTATCTGATTGAGTCCGGGAGTAAAGGAAAACCTGGTATCTGTGATCCTTCCGAAACCGGCTATATATGCTGATATCAGTTTCATTCCGTAAGGCTCCCTTCCATTATCGCTCTGATCCCAAGCTCTATTATCTCCGCCTTCCTCTCCTCGTCTATATCAAGTCCCTGAACAGTCCGGACAAAGGTCCCCTTTAATGACCAATCATGGGCGAAGTTCTCATAGTTTACCCTGACACTGGTATCATCCTTCACATCATATACATAGAATCCTCTGTCTGTCTGCATCCTGATCCAGTCACAGTCGATCTCTAAATCCATATTTTTCCTGCCTGTCAGATCGACTCTTATCAGGTCATTTAACGATGCCTTTTCAAGCACCGCCCTTACCTTTGACACGACCCGGTCAAGATCGTCATCCGCTTCCACCTCTACCTTAATCTGGTGGCACTGCCGCCTTGCAAGCGACACAAACTCATGCGACTTCACACCTGTGCTGTCTATATCAAGAACCACGAAGCCCTTTTTCCCACATTCATCAAAGCCTCTGCCTTCCGGACATCCCGGATAGCAGAGCACTCCTCTGTCATCAAGTTCCTCCCACCTGTAGCTGTGAATGTGTCCGAGTGCCAGATAATCTATGTATCTGCCCCTGAGCTTGGGAATATCTATCGTATATGCATTATCATGTGACTGGTACTGTCTGTCCTGTCCATGAAGCATCACGATGTTGACCTTGGAGGGATCGAGAACCATTTCGCTGATAAGGTCTGTCTGTGACTTGGCGTCCATTTCCCTTCCTGTGATCACTATATTGTCCGGGCACTGGTAGGATGTCCATCTGTCTGCAGAAAAAAGATGCAGATTGGCAGGCACCTCTTCCAGATCATCAAGGAAATCGGTTATGTCATGATTGCCTCTCAGATAGTAAAAATCGATGTCTCCATGCGAGGTTAGCTCCTGCTTTACCTCTTCCTTCACGACCTTTCTGATATGTCTCCTGTCAAAAAGATCCCCGGATATAAGCACTGCCTCTATATTGTTTCTTCCGGCATAGCTTATCATCCTGTGAAATCCCTCCAGGAGCTCATTTCTTCTCTCTCTGGCCTGGTCAGGAGAGAGTCTGTTCTCCATCTTTGAATCCAAATGTATGTCTGCACAGTGCAATATCTTCATATATGCGCTTCCTTCAGCTCTGACAGAAATTCCCTTGATGATACCCTGACGGCCCCGTTGCCATAGGCTATTGTCTGCTCGGCATTGTCCGATGTCACCACCCTTACGCTGTCCCTGTCTCTATGGTCATGGGTGAACTTCTCTATATAGGCATCCGCTGTCTGATCCTCTCTGGTAAATACCACTGTGATATTTCCTCTGGACAGGGTCCTTCCGGCATTATTCTTTCTGTTGTAGGCATCGTAGACTATGATCGTTTCCGCCCGATCGAAGCCCTGATAGTTTGCCACCATATCCTCGAGTGCATTCCTGGCTGAGTCCATATTCTCTCTGAAAAGATCAGCCAGCTCTGCCGACGCATGGATCACATTATATCCGTCTATTATCAGATATCTGTCCTTCTTGTTCTCACTGCGTCTCTTTTCCTTGATAGCCGGGTGGGACATGATATAGTCCTCTCTGGCATCCTTTATGTTCTGTTCCCTGTCATAATTCCTCTCGGTAGAAAAATCCCCGGCAAGCGGACGCTTTATCTCTCCGAATTCTCTTATGAATATCTCCTCGAGCTCAGGGCTCATGCCGCTGTAGCCCTGATATGAGCTCCTTTTCACGCCCTTTTTCTCCATGGCGCCAGGGCCCGAAAGCCTCTGCTCCTTTTCCTCCAGGATCTCCTCTGCCTCGGCTGCCGCCTTTTCTACGGCCTCCCTGCTATGCTCCCAGTCTACACGATCATCCCCCTTAAGGACAGGCTCGCTTCTTGCGATCTGGTCCACCATATACCAGGGCACATTTTCTCCGACTCCATGGAAGCAGAATACCGATGAAACCGGATTCCTTCCGTCATTTACCGGATCGTAACCCTTTTCCTCCACTACCTGGTCTGTGTTATGGCACGGCCTGTAGCCGGCGCTTGAAAGCTCTATATTCTCGGTGCCCCTGGTATAGACCATGAGTCTCTTTGAATACTCCATGAAGGAGCTGACCGGAACCTCCCCATCTATCTCTGTCCGCTCTCCTCTGGAATAAGGCTGTCCCGTACTGCCTCCCATCTGCATCAGATCATTTAAGGCACTTCCGACTGCCTCGGACGGAATTATCAGATGGACCCTGTACCATGGCTCTAAAAGCACCGGGCAGGCCTTCATCAGTCCCTGACGCACTGCCCTTATAGTGGCCTTGCGGAAATCTCCTCCCATGGTATGGGCATTATGCGACTTGCCTCCGACAAGTGTCAGATGGACATCGGTAAGCGGACTTCCTGTCAGGACTCCCTTATGCCTGTAGCCACTAAGTGTTGAGAGGATCTGCTGCTGATAATTCCTGTCGAGTATATCTGTAGGGCATTCACTGTCGACCTCTATACCGCTTCCGGGCTCTCCCGGAGTGATCAGAAGTCTCACCTCGGCATAGTGTCTAAGCGGTTCAAAATGTCCTATTCCCTCCGCTGAGCTGCCTATGGTCTCCTTATACATTATCCTTCCGGCATCAAAAGTCACGACATATCCGAAGCGATTCTTTATCGATTCCGTTATTACAGAAAGCTGGACCTGACCCATCAGTCTTATATGGACTTCCCTGCTCTCCTCTATCCAGGCTACATTGAGGGAAGGATCCTCCTCACCAAGGATCATCAGCTGATCATATAGCTGCTCAGGACTGACATCCGACGGAGGCAGGACTCTGTATGAAAGGACCGGCTCCAGCAAGGGTTTTCTTTCTATTCTGCACTGTCCAATCGTCTGGCCTGCCTTTACATGAGAAAGTCCCTCGACGCTTGCAGTATCACCTGCTGTGATCTCCGGAACGCTTTCAAACCTATCGCCGTTTACAAGCCTGATCCGGGTGACCTTATCGTCTCCAATGTTTTCTCTTACCTTAAGGCTTCCTCCGGTCAGCTTCAGATGGACCAGACGGGTAGAGCCCTCTCTTGTCACCTTGTAGCAATAGGCCCCGAATTCCTCTGTCTTTGGCCCTGACTGCCCCAGTGTCACGATAAGATCCATTAGCCTTATCACGCCTTCCGGCGCCATGTCCCTCCCATCCTCTGACCGCTCGTAGCTCTTTGCGCTTCCAAAAAGGACAGGAAAAAACCTTCTTTCTGAAAAAGCCTTCCGGAGTGATTCTTCTGAAAGGCTTCTTTTCTCTTCAAATTCTTTAAATAATTCTTCACTGCTAAGAGCAATCTCCTCGTCCCTCTTGTCCTCTGGTGCTGAAAAATCAACTGCCTCGTCCGACAGCTCCGATCTGATCTCTGAGAAGATCTCCCGGGCGCTCACCCGTGCTATATCCATCTTGTTTACAAATATAATGACCGGGATCTCATAGTAGGAAAGCATCTTAAAAAGAGTCTTTGTATGCTCATCTATAGCTGAGATGGCACTGACAAGAAGCACCGCTATGTCCAGTACAGGGAGGACCCTTTCCA
Organism: Candidatus Weimeria sp. HCP3S3_B5; assembly: GCF_052064335.1. Lineage (NCBI taxonomy): Bacteria > Bacillati > Bacillota > Clostridia > Lachnospirales > Lachnospiraceae > Candidatus Weimeria > Candidatus Weimeria sp. HCP3S3_B5. The sequence goes on from NZ_JBQHVU010000012.1 coordinate 48,538, forward strand.
TCTCTGTCCCGAAATCCACATGGCCCGGAGTATCTATAATCTGGACCATAGTATCCTCCCAGACGAATCTGGCTTCTCTGGAATATATGGTTATACCGCGTCTCTTCTCTATCTCATCGGTATCAAGAGCCGTATCGCCGGCATCTATACTTCCATGTCTTTTCAGGACTCCCGCTCCATAGAGCATGGCTTCCGACAGAGTGGTCTTTCCTGCATCAACATGAGCAACTATGCCCAGTGTAAGCTTATCTCTCATAGGAACATATCACCCCCGAGCGGCCCGAAAGGCTGATATGCAGTATTCCCTTCTGGACTGTAAGAGTCACCGGCATCAGCGAATAGCCCTTTGGAGTGGTCGCAAAGAGCTGGGTAAGTGTGCATTCTACCGGCACATTCCCTTTCCAGACAGGAATGTCCTCATCAATAGGATCATTTCCGGAATTAACCGCTATGATCAAGCTCTGCTCATTATTGAAGCGGGCATAGCTTATGAAATTCCTTCCGCAGCTTAAGAAGTTAAGAGAACCATCCCTGAAGGCCGGCTCGGATTTCCTTAGAAGGATCAGATCCCTATAGTAATCTATAAGATAAGTACAGGCCTTATCCCATGGGAAGGTCCGTCTGCTGTCCGGATCTGTAAAACCAACTACTCCGGCTTCATCTCCATAATAGATGGTAGGTGCTCCCGGCCAGGTCATCTGAATAAGAGCTGCAAGCTTAAGCACTGCTGTATCGACATCCTGACCTGCTGCCTCACTTCCGAGCTCGGCCACACGACCGACCTTATGGTTGGTGCGGGTCAGGAATCTCGAATGGTCATGGTTGTCAAGCTCATTCATCGCACAGTAAAGCGATGCGGGCAGGAAGGCACACATGGCATGTCTCATAGTGATCTCAAAGACCCTGCCGTCTCCGTACAGATCGCCCTCATATCTGTCCGAATGCTTTTCCATGCCCGTCAGGAAAAAGGACAACGGCTCCATGAAGGCATCGTAGTTCATTATAGTATCCCACTGATCCCCGGAAAGCCAGGAGCTGGCATCTCCATAATGCTCTGCAAGGATGACCGCATCCGGATTAGCTTCCTTGACCTCTTTGCGGAAGCGTCTCCAGAACTGATGGTTGTATTCCGGAGAATGTCCGAGATCCGCTGCCACATCGAGTCTCCATCCATCACAGTTATATGGGGCAGAGACCCATTTCCTGCCTATGCCTATTATATAGTCCTCAAGCTCCTTTGAGCCCTCATAATTGAGCTTTGGCAGAGTATCATTGCCCCACCAGCCATCGTATGAATTATTATAGGGCCATTTATCATCGGAGTCCTCATAGAAATGGAAAAAGTCATGATAAGGACTGTCCTTTCTGATATAGGCCCCAGGCTTATAGTCTCCCTTCCCCTCGTAGATCCTCTCACGGTCCAGCCATTTATTGAATGAACCGCAGTGATTGAATACTCCGTCAAGGATCACTCTTATGCCCTTGCTGTGAGCCTCCTCGACAAAGCCTGCAAAAAACTCATTTGATGCGTCGAGATTCTCCTGGTCAGTGGTCCTTATCTGATATCTGCTGGCATGGGTATTGTCATAATCACCAGCAGCAAGGGCCTCTCCACCGTCCTTCCTTATCACAGCAAGATGCGGATCTATATGGTCATAATCCTGTATGTCATATTTATGATTGGATGGTGAGACAAAGAGCGGGTTGAAATAGATCACCTCTACTCCCAGACTCTTCAGGTAATTAAGCTTCTGTCTGACACCCTCAAGGTCCCCGCCATAAAAATTTGGAACATCAAAATCAGCTGGCGGCTTCGACCAGCTGTCTACATGATGTACATAGGTATTGATATAGTGGTACTCATTATTTACCACATCGTTGGATGGGTCACCGTTACAGAAACGGTCGGCAAGGATCTGGTACATAACCGCACCCTTGGCCCAGTCCGGAGTATGGAAGCCCGGTGAGATACGGAAGAAATACTGCGGTCTCATCGTGTCAGTGACGCCGAATCTGTCAAGGAAAAGAATGCCGTCATCCCCGACTATCTTGAAGTAGTAGGATACCATCTCAGTCCCTAATACCATTTCACAGCAATAGTAGTCAAAGATACCGTCGTCCGGTCTTCTCTCCTCCTTTATACATTCAAACTCGCGTCCGTCATCCCTTATCACGCTAACACGGAGTTCGTCGCCCCTTGCGCTGCGAAGGCGCAGTGTAACAGTATCGTTTGCCTCCGGCTCCGGAGGAGATGTATATGCTCTGGTACCGTCTGAAAAAAGGGCTTCTCTGTTCATCTCGTCATCTCCATTACTCTTCAAACAGAGCTTCAAACTCTTCTCTGCTTATCTTCTCTTTTTCGATCAGAAGGGCTGCACTCTTATCGAGGACATCTCTGTGCTCGCTTATGATCTTCCTGGCCTTTGCGTAGCACTTATCGATAATATGCTTGACCTCCTCGTCTATAGATGTGGCTATAGCCTCTCCGTATGGTCTTGCATGACCCAGATCCCTGCCAAGGAATATCTCCTCGGGATCCCCATTCTGGTAATTGATAGGTCCTATATCTGAAGAAAATCCATAGACCGTGACCATGTCGCGTGCGGTCTTGGTAGCCTGCTTGATATCGTTTGAGGCGCCTGTCGTGATGTCATCAAAGATCAGCTCCTCGGCTACCCTTCCGCCGAAATCAACTATGATATCATCGAGCATACGTCCGCGGGTCTCGTACATATTGTCCTTTTCATTGAGGGGCATAGTGTATCCGCCTGCCGGGCCTGTAGGAATGATCGAGATCCAGTTTACCGGGCCTGCCTTAGGGAGCAGATGCATAAGTATGGCATGTCCGGACTCATGGTAGGCTGTTATCCTCTTTTCCTCATCTGTGATCACGCGGCTCTTCTTCTCTGTCCCCACGCTCACCTTGACGAAGGAGTCCTTGATATCACGTTCTGTGATATACGATCTGCTGTTCTTTGCAGCCAGAATAGCTGCTTCGTTCAGAAGATTCTCAAGATCTGCTCCGGAGAATCCTACTGTCGTCTGGGCTATATTATGCAGATCCACGTCGTCTGCCAGCGGCTTGTTGGCTGCATGTACCTTCAGGATCTCCTCTCTTCCCCTGATATCAGGACGTCCGACGTATATCCTTCTGTCAAATCTGCCTGGCCTTGTAAGAGCAGGATCTAAGATATCCTCACGGTTGGTCGCAGCCATTACTATAATGCCTTCATTCTCCTCGAAGCCGTCCATCTCGACAAGCATCTGATTCAATGTCTGCTCTCTCTCATCATGTCCGCCGCCCATTCCGCTTCCACGGCGTCTGGCAACTGCATCTATCTCATCTATAAAGACTATGCACGGTGAATTCTTCTTGGCATCGGTAAAAAGATCCCTGACCCTGGCTGCTCCGACACCGACGAACATCTCAACGAAATCCGATCCTGAGATCGAAAAGAATGGTACTCCTGCCTCTCCTGCAACTGCTTTGGCCAGAAGGGTCTTTCCTGTTCCCGGAGGACCCACGAGAAGCATACCCTTTGGTATTCTGGCTCCCATATGGGTATATTTGTCCGGAGCCTTGAGGAAATCCACAACCTCCTCGAGCTCCTTCTTCTCCTCTGCAAGTCCTGCAACGTCCTTGAATCTGACCTTGACATTCTCCCTGGTGATCATCTGGGCCCGGCTCTTGCCGAAATTCGTCATCTTCGAATTCTGCGATCCGACCTGAGCTGCCCTGCCGTTGAACATGACTGTGAACAGGATGAATATCATGGCTGTGATCACAAGCATTGGCAGCAGCTCGCCAACCCAGCTATCCTGAGGGACATCCCCGAGAGAGTAGCTTACGTTTCTGCTTGCAAGCTCCTTCTCTATCTCCTTTACATCAGACACATAGAAATAATAGCTGGTTCTGTCCTGCTTGAGCTTTACATCGACCTCCCCTGTAGGGACCTCACGGTTCTGATGGATCGATATTGATGATACCCTGTCATTGTCGATGGCAGTCTCAAGCTGCGAAAGCGAGTAGTTGGGGCTCCTGTGCGATGTGAGCATAAGCCAGAATCCCATTACCACAACAATCAGTATCAGATAAAACCAAAGCCCCCCGAAGCCTCTTCTCTTCTGTTCCAAAATCTGCCTCTTTCTTTATTCTCCTGGATTCTCTATGACACCGATATAAGGAAGGTTCCTGTATTTCTGTGCATAATCGAGTCCGAATCCCACCACAAACTCATCCGGTATAGTAAATCCAGTGTAATCCACATCAACATCCACTTCGCGTCTGTCTGGCTTGTCAAGCATTGTACACATTCTGACGCTCCTTGCATTTCTGTCCTTAAAAAGCTGCGAGAGGAAATTAAGAGTATTTCCGCTGTCGATGATGTCCTCTACTATAAGGACATTGGCTCCTTCCATAGGAAGGTCAAGGTCCTTCTTGATCTTTACCTCGCCGCTTGATGACGTGCCTGATCCATAGCTAGACGTAGCCATGAAATCCATAGTCACCGGAACTGTGATCCTCTTTGCCAGCTCGCAGGCAAACATTGCCGCTCCCTTAAGTATGCATACAAGAAAAATGCTCTCTCCCTTATAGTCCTCGCTGATCTGTGCCCCTAACTCCCGGATCCTTTTGTCAAGCTCCTCCTCAGTGAGCATGACTCTGATTCTGTCTGCCATTATCTTCCTCCAGTATTGCCTTTATCCAGAGCACCCGCCTGGTCGCCTCAGTGACCTTGACATCCTCACTGATCCTGTATCCTACTGCCCATGCTATATGTGAATTCTCATATACCAGCAGCGGGATCCTTCCACGGTCTGTCGTCTGGATCTTCTGATTTCTACAGTAATCCTTATAGCTTTTCCTATGGCCCTGCCTGTCTATCGTAAAGAAATCCCCTTCTCTGTGATCACGCAGACAGAGACCTTTTTTTATTTTATCATAATCGAGGCATTTTTCATAGGTCTTTGGCTCAATTAATGCCCTCTCAGGCTTCATGATGCGCATTTCAAATGTGATACCGCCAAGCTCTGCACTGTATTCTCCATCGCTTTCAAGCCCCGACAGGTCTATCAAATAAAGCCCCGTCTGCTCCTCGGGATAGGTGACGCTTAGCATGCCATATTCGAGCTTTAGCTCTGCTCTGCCCGGCAGGCTGTAGGAAAAATGGGTGCTGTCCTCAATCAGCCCTGAGATCCGCTCTATATGCGCCCTCCCCACGTCCTTTATACTGCTTAATGTATCGCGTAGATACTCCATTATGATCATCCGTCTCGAGCTGTCAGGAAGCGCGATAAGCTCCTTTACTATAAGCCTGTTTTCCTCCTTCCGATCCCCCGGCACGAGCGCCCTCTGGTACAATTCCTTTTCCTCAGAGATGAAGTGGTCATAAAGCTCTCCGACGCTTTCGGCTGACTCGCATATATGTCTGATCGCGCCCTTATTTATCTTCATAAGCTCCGGCATTATGACCTCTCTTATGCGGTTCCTGGCGTAACGTATATCTGAATTGGTCTTATCGGTACGGTAGTCCTGTCCCAGCACTGAAAGCTCGGCCAGGATCTGATCCTTTGTCGCAAAAAGGAGTGGTCTTACTATATGCCTGCCTCTCATCTCCGTAACAGGCCTGATCCCGATCAGCCCCCTGACCCCGCTTCCCCGGATCATATGGAAAAGGACCGTCTCTGCCTGATCCTCAAGATGATGGGCTATGGCTATATAGTCTCCCTCCTTTGTATTGTCAAAAAAAGCCTGATATCTGAGCTGTCTGGCTGCCTCCTCAAGTGAAATACCCTTCTCCCGGGCTCTTGCGGAAGCGTCAACCCTCACAACCTTACAGCTCACTCCATGTCTCTGGCAGAGCTCTCTCGCGAACTCCGAGTCCTTCTCGCTTTCGCTGCCTCTGATACCGTGCTCTACTGTTATAGCCCTTAAGTCTATGCCAAGGCGTTCCTTCAGCTTATTTAACTGTAAAAAAAGACAGACCGAATCCGCGCCGCCCGATATGCCTACGGTTACGGATCCTTTCTGTCTGAACATTCCGCTGCTTCTGATAAAGCTGTATGTGGCTTCAGTAAAATCCAATCTACTTTTCCTTGAAAATCTTCTCATTGTCATAGAGAAGCCCCAGCTTCGAACGAGCTGTGCTCTCTGTGTATTCTCTGGTCTTTGTATACTTCTCGTAATCCTTCAGATCCTGCTGCTTCTCCTTAGCTGCTGCTATCTGCTCCTTGACCGTGGCCTCCCTCACTCTGTATGTCCTGTACTTACCATACAGGCTGCGAAGCTGGCAGAGAAGAGTCACGAGGATCACAGCAAACAGAATAAAGACGATGCCACGTCTGGTACGCCTTCTCTTAGCTGTGATCTGTCTGCTGTTTACCGTTCCCTGCACTACTGTCATTTATACGCCTTTTCTAAAATCTCTGTGATCAGGATAACTTTTATTATAAGGCCGCAGCAGTTTCTTTGCAAGCACTAGATATGGGATGGCACCCACTATAAATACTCATACATCTCCGATACATCCTCCTTCTTGGTGCTTAAGAGTATGTTCTTCACCTTTACTCTTACAGTCCTGTTTCCAAAGCCTATCTCTATGATATCGCCCGACTGCACTCTGGTCGAAGCCTTGGCAACCTTGTCATTTACAGTTATCCGTCCGGCATCCGCTGCCTCCGCCGCTACAGTCCTTCTCTTGATAAGTCTGGAGACCTTCAGGAATTTATCAAGTCGTATTGAGTTTGTTTCTTCAGTCATGGGGGTCCTTTCTTGTCAGGTGTGAGGGATGAGGTGCGAGGTGTGAGGTGCGAGGTGTGAGGTCTGAGGTGCGAGGTGTGAGGTGTGAGGTTTGAGGGGTTATGGTTTACCTCTCACCTCTGACCTCTGACCTCGCACCTCTTGTCAAGGAAGTTTTTTTTGCTTAATTCGAGCATTGCCTTTGACTCGTTCTCGCTAATAATGAAGTTCTGCTCGCTAAGCTCAAGCTTCGCCTACGGCTTGCTTTCGCTAATCTCACAGAACGACCTCGCATAGGATTCAGACTTCGCTATCGCTCGTCTTCATCTCTATGCTTTCGGCCTCAGACAGCGGCCTCACTTGTGGCTTGAGCTGCGCTTTTAGCTTGCTCTCGCCTACAAGCTTTCGGCCTCTCACCTCTCACCTCTGACCTCTGACCTCGCACCTCGCTCATGCTCGTTCTTGTCTCTGTGCTTTCGGCCAAGGAAGTTCTCTTCGCTAGGTTCGACCTTCGCTTATCAGCTCGGTCTCACCAATCTCAGAGAACGACCTCGCATAGGATTCAGACTTCGCTATCGCTCGTCTTCATCTCTATGCTTTCGGCCTCTCACCTCTGACCTCGCACCTCTGACCTCGCACCTCTGACCTCTGACCTCTACCTTACACCCTAACCCCGCCCTTGTCAAACATTCAGATTTAATTTGACTATTATAGAAAAAATTATTACTATAAAGAAAGATGTACTAATTTTTAACCATTCGTTCTCACGAAGGAAAGGACAAGCAGATAAATGAAAAAAACTAAATCCAGACAAGGGAAGATGATCCAGAGGCTGATCACAATAACGATACTAGTCGTTATAATCGTATCAACGCTCATCACTGTCACCGCGATCCACCAGTTGAGGCATCTCTACTACGGGAATGTCGAGAATTCACTGAAATCCTCAGCATATATGATGGGGAAGGCTCTCTCAAATGAGTATGACGGCCAGTGGAGCTTCGATAACGGTATCGTAAAAAAGGGTGCCAAGGATGTAACTGTGGAATACGGCCAGACACTGTCAAGCACAAAAAAGGAAACCGGCTTCGATTATGCCGTTATCCTTAATGACACATATGCGATCTCGACTATAACTAACGTCGGTCCTGACGGATCCAGCAATACAAGCCTCCCTCCTAAGGTAAAGAACGCCGTCTCCAAAAGCGGACATCTCTTTGACAGGAGACTGCCGGTAGGCAGGCAGAAATACTTCGCCTACTATCTCCCTATAAAGGACTCAAGCGGCAATATCGCCGGATATACCTTCGCAGGAGAAAACTCCAGTGAGGCAGAGGCAAAGATCCTTAAGATCATGTTCTCCATGATAGCTGTCGAGCTGGCATGTGTGATATTCCTTGCCCTGCTCGGATATTTCGTAAACAAAAAAGTCTCCGGACAGATGGCAGAGCTCTCGAATGCAGTCGATACCTTGGGCAGCGGTAAGCTCGGCATCCTGATCAGCAAGCCTGTAATGGAAAGAAACGACGAGCTGGGAGTAATAGCAAGAAATATAATGACTCTCGATCAGAAGCTTTCTTCTGTCATCCATGACACCAAGAAGATGACAGCCGAGCTGCATGACTCAAGTGCGAATCTCTCAAGTTCGTCAGATCAGGCCAACAGCGCCTCCACTCAGGTCTCGGCTGCGGTAGATGATATCGCAAAGGGAGCTACCAACCAGGCCGATTCTGTGCAGACTGCCGCAAATGACACGAGCCATATGGATTCTGATATCGACCAGATCTCTGAGAACGTCACTAATCTTTCCGACTATGCTAAGGCGATGAAGCAGAGCTGCGACAAGACCGTCGATGCCATAAGAGAGTTGGCAAGCCAGTCTGAGGATGTCACCGCATCTGTTTCCGAGATCGGAAACACCATCCAGTCCACAAACGATTCCGTTCAGGAAATCTCAAAGTTCTCCGGAGCGATTACGGACATTGCCAGCCAGACCAATCTGCTCTCCTTAAACGCCTCCATCGAGGCAGCAAGAGCCGGAGAAGCAGGCCGGGGCTTCGCTGTCGTGGCTGATGAGATAAGGGATCTGGCCGATCAGAGCAAGAGCTCTGCTGATGAGATCTCTGCTATCGTAGACAAGCTTTTAGCAAGCTCACAGTCATCTGTCGAAACTATGGGCAGGCTGAACGAAAGCTTCGACGTCCAGGAGCAGAAGCTCAATGTGACAAGAGATGAGCTCCGCTCTATGAGAGACAAGGTAAACAGCGTAGCTGACGCAGTTACAGAGATCGCATCCAGGATCAAGGGGCTTGATCAGGCCAAGAAATCCCTAACCGGTATCATCTCCGATCTCTCCGCCATCTCAGAGGAGAACGCTGCCTCTACAGAGCAGACCAATGCCTCAATGGAGGAGCTGGCAAGCACATTCACAGTGATAAACGAAGCAGCAGCATCGCTTAACCAGCTTGCGGTAAGACTCAAGGAAACAATGGATTATTTCCAGGATTGATAAGGAAAGAGGATCTATTTTGACAAATGAGACATATGATTCCCGTTCAAGGGACATAAGCGGCTTCTACCTCAAGATTATAGCCATAGTCACTATGGCTATAGACCATATCGGGGCAGTGATTATCGAAGGTGTCATGCAGGAGCATGATACACCCGCCCTGACTGTATCCGATGCAGTTTTCCGCTGTATAGGAAGGCTGGCCTTTCCGCTTTTCTGCTTCTTCATAGTCGAGGGATTCCACTATACAAGGAGCCGGAGTAAATATGCGATAAGGCTTTTGATATTCGCCCTCGCATCAGAGATTCCCTTTGATCTGGCCTTCAATGGCAGGATCCTTGAGCGGTATGACAACAATGTAGGTTTTACACTTCTTCTGGGTATGCTTTCCATTTGGGCTCTGGATTTCCTTAGAGAAAGGATCAGACAAAAGGAAGTAAGCGAAGAGAAAGAGAATCTCCTGTTTGCCATATCGATATTCCTTGTCATCCTGATAGTGATCATTGCAGAAAAGTTCATCGCAAGTGATTACGGTTCCTTCGGAGTGATAGCTATCATCATCCTCTATCTGATGAAGGATCATAAGCTTATCGGATTTTCTCTGGCAGTAATCTGGCTTGGGTTCACCTGCGGCAATATAGAATTCTTTGCGATAGCAGATCTGCTTCCACTGTATTATTATCATGGAAGGCAGGGCAGGAAGCTCAAGTATCTCTTCTATATCTTCTATCCGGCTCACCTGCTTGCTCTTGCGGCAATAGCCAGATATTGCGGTATACCTGCACTCAGATAAGTAAACAAAAAAGGAACGGCCACATGACCGTTCCTTTTCTATACTCCAAAAACTATCAGATATTACTTGTTGACAGCGTCCTTAAGAGCCTTTCCAGCCTTGAACTTAGGAGATTTGGAAGCTGCGATCTCCATTGTCTCTCCTGTCTGAGGATTACGTCCTGTACGGGCAGCTCTCTCTGATACCTCGAATGTACCAAAGCCTACGAGCTGAATCTTCTCGCCCTTGATGAGCTCCTCTGTAACTGTCTCTGTGAAAGCGCGGAGTACGAGCTCTACATCCTTCTTAGGAACTTCTGCCTTTTCAGCGATTGCTGCTACAAGTTCTGTCTTGTTCATTTAAATTTCCTCCTCGTATATCTATACGATTATTCTTGTCTTTGCAGGATTACCTTTTATTTCCTGCACTTTCATTTATAAGCCTTTTAGGAGCCTTTGTCAATACTTTTTTAACAAAAAGGCCCCGAAACAGGCGAGTTTCGGGGCTTTTCGTAATAATCTACGCTTATTTTATTTCATTTGTTAAGATTATTTTGTAAGCTTTTCAGCAAGGTCATCAAGAGCCTTCTTCATCTTCTGTGATTTCTTGTCTGCATCATCAAAATCAGAGCCCTTTATTCCGTAATAGAACTTGATCTTCGGCTCTGTACCCGAAGGACGGACACAGATCCAGGCATCATCTGTCAGTTCATAGTAGAGTACATTGGACTTCGGAAGGCCTGTAGGCCTTACGGTGCCGCTTGCGATGTCAGTGATAGTATCCTTGTCATAGTCTCTTACAGCCGTAACCTTATGACCTCCGATCTCTGTCAGAGGATTTGCACGAAGATAGGTCATGATCGATGAAATCTTTTCGATACCCTCCTTACCTGCAAGGGTGATGGAGCTTACAGCATCCTGATAGTAGCCAAGCCTCTGGTAGAGGTCCAGCATTGCGTCCCAGAGGGTCATACCCTTTGTCTTGTAATAGGCGCAGGCCTCGCAGAGTGTCATCGAGGCATCGACCGCATCCTTATCCCTCGCATAGGTTCCTGTAAGACAGCCGTAGCTTTCCTCCATTCCGAACAGGTAGGTCCCGTGTCCGGTCTTCTCGAACTCCAGGATCTTGCCGCCTATATACTTGAAGCCTGTAAGCACCTCTATAAGCTCAATGCCATAATCCCTTGCAATCGCATCTGCCAGATTGGTGGTTACTATCGACTTGATGAAGGCTCCGTCTGCCGGGAGTCCTCCGTCTCTTTCCTTTCTCTGGCTGATCACATAGTTGCCGATCAGACATCCGCTCATATTTCCGGTAAGGCAGTGATATTCTCCCTGCTTGTCCTTTACATATACGCCCAGTCTGTCTGCATCCGGATCTGTAGCAAGGATCAGGTCTGCATTCTTTTCCTTGCCAAGAGCAAGGGCCAGAGCGAAGGCCTCCTTTGCCTCAGGATTAGGATATGCCACTGTAGGGAAGTCTCCATCCGGCTTCTCCTGCTGAGGCACTACATATACGTTTGTAAAGCCAAGTTCCTTTAACACTCTCCTGACAGGAATATTACCTGTGCCGTGAAGAGGTGTATATACGATAGTTATGTCCCTTCCGACCTGATTGATCGCATCCTGATGGATAACAAGCTTTTTGAGCTCTGCTATGTACGGATCGTCGATATCCTTTCCAATGACCTGATAGAGCCCCTTCTCTATGGCTGCCTGTCTGGTCATGGTCTTTGCTGTATCGATATCAACAGCCTTTACACAGTCCATTATCCCTGTGTCGTGAGGAGGTGTGATCTGGGCACCGTCCTCCCAGTATACCTTGTAGCCGTTGTATTCAGCCGGGTTATGGCTTGCTGTGATATTGATGCCGGCTATACAGTGGAGATATCTGACTGCATATGAAAGCACCGGTGTAGGCCTCAATGACTCGAAAACATAAGCCTTGATGCCATTTGCAGCCAGACACTCTGCGGCCTCATCAGCGAACTCCGGAGACATATGACGGCAGTCATATGAAATTGCTACTCCTCTTTCTGCTCCGCCGACTTTATTGATATAGTCTGCAAGTCCCTGAGTCGCCCTGCGGACAGTATATACATTCATCCTGTTGGTACCGGCTCCTATCACTCCTCTGAGTCCTGCTGTACCAAACTCCAGGTCCTTATAGAATCTGTCCTCTATCTCCTTTTCATTCCCGGCTATGCCGCGAAGCTCTGCCTTTGTCTCATCATCAAAGTACGGATCTGAAAGCCATGATTCGTATGTCTCTTTGTATCCCATGTGTCCTCCTTTGGATCAAACTGTACTTTTATAGTTAATTATTTAAATTATATACGATTTTCCCTGTCAATTCCACTAATTTTTATCAGTCAGAAGAGCCTGATACAGAATTCACGATGGAATCTGCAAGTGTGGAAAGATAATTTTCTTCTGCCTTGCCCTTAGCACTCTTAGACGAGGAATCGGAGTCAGAATCGTTTCCAGAAGACCGGTCACTTCCGCTGGCAGGTGATGAATTATCATTCGATGACGATGTGGCGGATGAATTGCCGGTAGTGCCTGAAGCCGTACTCCCGCCCGTTCCTGATGATGAGGCTCCGGAGGATTTAGTGCTGCCCTCCTTGCTGTCTGAAATATCAAGGGCTATAGTAGCCTCGGGAGAGTTCACTATAAGAGTCCTGGTCCAGGTATCGTATCCATCAGCTATCACGCTAAGACTGTGCTCTCCGTACTTTACCTGCTGTGTCTTTCCCTTTTTCACAAGTATTCCATCCAGATATATCTTTGCCGCCTTTACCCCGATCTCAAAGGTAAGGCTGCACTTCTTCGGGCCGCTTCCCTTCATGGAATCAAGGCTTAGATACGAGTCGACATTCTTCTTTATACGAACTGTCCGGCTGCCTCCCCAGCCATTATTGGCCACAGTCACCCTGTAGGTCCCTACCGGAAGAGAAATGGACTTTCCGTCCGCAACCTCCTCTATATCCTCGGAGCCTATTTCTATAAGACTTCCGTCAAAAAGCTTAGTATCCTTAAGGGTAAGGTAGCCATGTCCTCTGTCTACAGCGACCGCGACTATCTCCCTGTCATAGCCTGTCACCCTGAGTGTATCCGAAGCAGGGTCAATACTGTCCTGATCCGTTATGGTATTTCCATCGAGGAAAAGGGCTGTCTTTGGCAGGTGATAACCTGTATTTCCGATCTTCATCAGCTCCTCAGATTCCTTGAAGGAATAATCCCTGACATCGTCCCTTTCCCAGAGCGCTTTGGTCTTCTGGACTCTGGTCAGGGTGCCGTACCTGCCGCTCGCGTCAAAGGTGATACCCATTCCCGGCAAAAAATCTTCAACCGAGGCTGTACCTCCGTACTTATCCAGAAATTCTGTAAGGACTGTATATGGATAGCGGTATTCCTGAAAACTTATGACATTCATGACAGTAAGCCTGTCATTTCTCCTGTCATTTTCCTCGATCACATATACATCTGTCAGACCGCTTTCCTCCATGGCGTCACCGCTTGAATCATCAGCTGATGTGATCGGAGTCCCCGGAGTCCTGTAGCTTACATTTCCATTGCCACTGCTGGTGCAGGAGGTAAAGATAAAGGCCGCCGCAAACAGGCAGACAAAGAGCTTACCTGCCTTCAGAAGCCTGTTGTAGTCCTTTGCCCTCGAAACAAGAGTTTCCCTCTGATTGACCGCCGGATCCTTCAGCACATCAGAAAGCAGCCTCTCCATTATCCTTCCAAGTCCAGGTCCCTTCTCTATTCCTTCCTTTATCAGATCATTGCCGTTTATCAGAAGCTGCTTTTTATCTGTTGCGTATTGCAGATTATTCTCCCAGAGCGACTCGAATCTGTCTATATAGGAAAGCTTTTCCTCCCGCATATAATCGCTCTGAGCCATCACATCAGCCCGCTTCAGCTCAAAGAGCTCCCTGTAGTCAAGGTCCATCTCACTGATACAGCGTCTGACAGTCACATCGCTTAAACGCGGACGCTCATCATGGTAGCGGACAAGAGTGACTACCTTTCTTATCGTATCATTATCATATTTCAGCCTGGTCAGGATCTCTTCCGCCATCAGCGCCGATTCCTGCGGATGTCCCTGAAAATGGCTGTGGCCTTTCTTATCGCTGCGAGCTACAACCGGCTTTCCTATATCATGCAGAAGAGCAGCCAGTCTCATGACCTTGTTGTCAGAGACATTTTCCATGGCATGAATGGTATGCCAGCCAACTGTATAGCAATGGTGCCTTGTATTCTGCTCACACTCCATGCAGCTGTCCCATTCAGGGAAAAATACAGAGGTAAGCCCGCTATCGTAGAGCTCATACATCTTATCTGGATGAGCCGAGCAGATAAGCTTGGTAAGCTCCACCTGGATCCTTTCTGCTGATACCATGCTCAGATTGTCCTTTAGTTCCCGGATAGCCTGATAGGTCTTCTCCTCTATCGAAAAATCAAGCTTTGCCGCAAATCTGACCGCCCTCATCATACGGAGAGCATCCTCAGAAAAGCGTTCAAGCGGGTCCCCTACACAGCGGATGATCCCTTTTTTCAGATCCTCCTGACCTCCGAACAGATCGACAATTCCTGTGCTGTCGTTTACAGCCATTGCATTTATAGTGAAATCGCGGCGCCTTAGATCCTCCTCCAGGCTCTTGGTAAAGGTCACATTATCAGGATGTCTGCCGTCCTCGTAGCTCCCGTCTATACGATAGGTGGTCACCTCAAAGCTCTTACCATCCATCCTGACTGTCACTGTACCGTGCTTGATACCTGTATCTATTGTCCTCGAAAAAAGCGCCTTGACCTCATCCGGTTCTGCCGACGTGGTGATATCCCAGTCGTCAGGGGTGAGTCCCAAAAGCGCATCACGAACACAGCCGCCCACTGCATATGCTTCGTGGCCGGCCTGTTCCAATCTGTGTATTATCTTTTCTACTGATCCCGGTAAATGCATCAATAAGCTTTGCCCCAGATCACAAGCTTCTTTGCCGGCTTGCCGCAGCAGACGCATCTGTCTGAAATGTTCTCCTGCTCAAATGGCATGCAGCGGCTTGTAGCTGTGGTATCTTCCTTTATCCGCTCCTCGCAGGCCTGATCTCCGCACCACATTGCACGGACCATTCCAGGCTTGTTGTTTATTATATCCTTGAACTCATCATAGTCATGAGCATCATAGATATGGGAATCCCTGAACGCCTTTGCACGCTCAAACATATCCTGCTGCTCCTGCTCAAGGACCTCTGCTGCCTTCACAGCGACCTCGTCAAGGGCTGCAAAGGACTTCTCGCGATTGTCCCTGCGGACGAGCACGCACTGACCCTTCTCTATATCCTTAGGACCTATCTCTATACGGAGAGGGATACCGCGCATCTCTTCCTCTGCGTACTTGAATCCAGGTCTCTTATCAGAATCATCAACCTTAACAGAAATGCCTGCTGCTCTTAAGGCTTCCTTTACCTTCATGCAGGCCTCCATTACCTCTGGCTTCTTCTGAAGGATAGGAATGATCATGACCTGAACAGGCGCTATATGAGGAGGAAGCACAAGTCCCGAATCATCTCCGTGTACCATTATAAGCGCTCCGATAAGCCTTGTGGAAACTCCCCAGGATGTCTGGTATACAGAATGAAGCTTGTTGTCTGCTCCTGTATACTGGACTCCATAGGCCTTTGCGAATCCATCGCCGAAATTATGCGAGGTTCCTGACTGCAGTGACTTACCGTCATGCATCATTGTCTCTATCGTATAGGTGGCCTCTGCTCCTGCGAACTTCTCCTTATCTGTCTTCTGTCCCTTGATCACCGGGATAGCAAGCTCCTTTTCGCAGAAATCAGCATAAATATTGAGCATCTGAAGGGTTCTCTCTTTGGCCTCCTCTGCTGTGGCATGGATGGTATGTCCCTCCTGCCAGAGGAACTCTGAGGAACGAAGGAATGGACGGGTAGTCTTTTCCCAGCGCACCACTGAGCACCACTGATTGTATACCATTGGCAGATCCCTGTAGGTATGACAGTTGTTCCTGAACAGCTCACAGAAAAGGGTCTCAGATGTAGGGCGCACGCACAGCCTCTCTGTCAGCTGGTTTCCGCCTCCCTGTGTGACCCATGCCACCTCAGGTGCAAAGCCCTTTACATGATCCTTCTCCTTCTCTAGAAGACTCTCCGGAATAAGCACCGGCAGATATACATTTTCTACTCCGGTTTCCTTGAACATTCCATCAAGCTTCTTCTGGATATTCTCCCAGATAGCATATCCATTCGGCTTATATATCATAAAGCCCTTGATGGATGAGTATTCCATCAGCTCTGCTTTCCTGACCACATCAGTGTACCACTGTGTGAAATCCTCATCGCGGGAGGTGATCTCCTCCACAAGTTTCTTATCAGCCATTTCGTGTCCTCGCTTCAAAATATTCAAACTATATAATCATAGAAAAAATAACTGTCCATGTCAAGAGCTCTAGAAGCCGAAATAATCATCTACTCCGTTCGCTATGCCTTCGGCCATAAGATACTGGTTGGAAGACTTTGCCATATATCTGTCATCCGACCTGTTGGTCATGAAGCCCATCTCTATAAGGGTCACAGGTATAGTAGAAAAATTGGTCCCTGTCAGGTCGTCACGATATGCAATCCCGCGGCTTCTCATTCCGGTCTCACTGCAATACGCTCTAAGTATATCCCTTGAAAGCCTGTTACACTTGGAATAGAGATGTCCTACATACCTGTTATTCCTGGATGAGCACTGCATGGAGGCCCCATGCGCCGAAGATGCTCCGCCGTCTGCATGAAGACGGATAGCTATGTCACATCTCCTGTTCAGCTTTTTGGCTCTTTTGCTGTTGGAGATATTCACATCATTTCTGCTGCGGGTCATTACTACCTTGTATCCCCGGTCCTTAAGCTCCTGCTTCAGCTTCTTTGCCACCTGTAGTGTAAGCTTATATTCCGGGAGACCTGTATATCTGCCTCTTGTGCCTCCAGCGACCTTGGCCTTTCTGACCCTGCTTCCCGGAGCCGACGGCTCTGTCGAGCTGTCACCGTACCTCTGATGCCCCGGATCTATGCCTATAGTATATTGACTTCTCTTCCTTTTCGCAGCCTGAGCCGGACATATGCCAAGCCCGATGATCATACATATAGCGATCAGAAGACCAGATATCCTTATGATATGCCTTTTCATGATAACCTTTCCTGCAGCGATCTGCCTTTTCCATATACTTTTACTGCCGGCTTCCCATTATAGCACAGAAATAAGGCTCTGAAAAGTCAGCCGATCCTTTCTCCAGACTCCTTTTCAATGGCCGCCCAGCGATAATAATCCTCATTGGAATATTATGCTATATACTTCATAAATGCTCTCTTCTGAAAAAAACGCACCCGGTTTACGGGTGCGTTTCTATCACTCCACCTCTATTCCATCAAGGATATAATGGAATAACGGCGCCGAGCAATCTTTGTTTTCTATGTACTCCCTGGTCAGATCGATCCTGTCTTTCGGATCATCCGGGTCCACGCCCTTGTAATTTCCGCGGAAAACATGGATCCGTCCTTCTTTAAAGCCCTCTATGCTTTCGTTTACCATCTTTTCTGTGCCAGCTGCTGCAATAGTAGTGTTTATATCAAGCATCCTGACCCAGTCCTTATCGAAGCCGGCTCCGGCATCATTCCCGGTTTTACGGCCGTCTATATCATCCTCTATATCGTGGCCGGACAGGACAGCGCCTACTGCTGAGATGAGATAAGGAGTCCAGTTGATCCTTGTCGATACAAGAGATGTAGTCGGGGCTATGCCTGTCATACTCTGATTGTAGCCTATATGAAATACTATATGATCTGCTTTGGAATTCTCACAGGCAACCGCCGGTCCTGTAGTATCCGAATGCTGGGAGATGATCACACAGCCCTCGTCTATAAGCTCTTTTGCAAGGTCATATTCCTTCTGATAGCTTGTCCAGGTATTGGCGTATTTCACCTTCATAGTGGCCTCCTTGCACTGGTCCTTCATACCCAGATAAAAGGCCGTAAAGCCCGAAATGACCTCGGGATAAGGATAGGCTGCGACATAGCCTGCCACAGCCTGATCCCCTCTTATAGAGCCCTGGTCTATAAGCTCTTTAAGCTTCCTGCCGGCCACCTGTCCAGCTATATATCTGCCCTCGTAGATCCTGCCCATGAATGTATGATAATTCTTATAAACCGGCTTCTCATTCGCATTTGACTGAGTAGCCTGGATGAATTCTATATCCGGGTAGCTCCCCGCCATCTTCTTAGCCAGATCTCCGAAGCCATAGCTGTTGGTGATGATGATGTCGCATTTCTCAAATACAAGCTCCCTTATCACGGCCTCCTCATCATCTACAGTCACATTGCTTTTGATGACAGTTTCCACCCTGCCCTTGTATTCTCTCTTCACTTCGTTTAAAGCGTTATAGAAATTGTCTGAATATGGTGTCGCCTGGTCTCCGTCCAGTATCAGACCGACGCGCACAAGGTCCCTGCTCTTATAAGGATTTATGATCCTCTTATAGATGAAAAAGCCGCTCACCAAAAGTACTACGGCCACAAGGCAGACCGACAGGAAAAAGCTTTTCTCTCTGAAATCCCGTATCCTCATTCGATATCCTCCGTCAGATCTCTCTTACTGTACTCTTTTATAGTGGTTGCTGGGTCTATCGCTCCTTCCTCTATAAGCTGGAGGAAGAGATCAGTAAGATCCGGGTCAAACTGGGTTCCCCTGCATCTTTTAAGCTCTCCTATCACCTGATCCATATCAAGGGCATTACGATAAACCCTTTTGGCAGTCATGGCGTCATAGGCATCAGCTATGGAAATTATCCTTCCATAAAGAGGGATATCCTCACCGGAAAGTCCATCCGGATAGCCCTTTCCATCGTAACGCTCATGATGGTATCTGGCTCCGGCCTGAACATGCCTTATCATAGTAAATCCCTTTAGTATATCAGCTCCGACCGGGGCATGGGATTTGATGATCTCATATTCCTCATCGGTAAGCTTAGCCGGCTTGTTAAGGACTGCATCAGGAACCGCTATTTTTCCTATATCATGCAGGATGGCAGCCTTTCTTAAGTTCCTGATCTCATCCTCTGAAAAGCCGTACTTCTCTCCCAGCTTTGAGGCATAGAAGGCGACTCTGTGGCTATGCTCTCCGGTATCTCTGTCCTTCACGAAAAGAGCCTTTGTCATGGCAATCACAGACTCGTTTCCCATGCGGACCTGCTGCTCGGCAAGGAGCAGAGCCTGCTCGGTCTTCTCTGATTTCCTTTTCATCACATAGCGGGTGATAAACCAGACAAGCCATCCTATAAATATGGCTTCCACAATGACTATATAGAAGCGGAAATATGCCCTCTCCCAAAGCTCCTCTGTGATAGTAAACGGGGTCTCGATCTGCTCCCTTACATTCCCTTCATCATCTGTAACTGACAGCAGAAAGCTGTAATGGCCTGCCGGAAGATCAGTATAGGTGACAGGAGAAAGCTCCGAGGCATGGGCCTTATTCCATCCAGGCTCGTATCCCTTAAGCCTCCAGCTTATCATCGGATCTGCCGGGAGGAAATTCATGACCTCAGGAGTTATCACTATCGCCTTCTTCCCTCCTGAGATCGAAATATCCTCATCCTCTCTTATATACTCCCTTCCTCCTGAGATCAGGCTCTTTATACCCAGTCGAAGTGTCCCGACAGGCCTTTTAAGCACATCTGTATCAGCACATATAAGCCCTGTCGAGCCACAGAGGAATAGACTCCCGCCAGAATAAAGGTTCCAGGAATTGGCCGTAAGCGAGCAGGGAAGTCCGTCAATAAGTCCGCTCAGATGATAGCTTCCTGCCTTTCCGGAAAGCAGATCCTCCTCTGTCGTGATATAGATCCCTGCGCTTCCTGTTATATATAGATCCCCCCAGCCGTCTGCTATTATGTCGTAGTTGTTGCTATAGGGGAAATCCGTAAGCTGCCTGTGCTTATTATTTTCTACTGCTACTATACCATTACTTGTCACCAGAAAGTATGTATCGTCACTTGCCGAAGGAACTGCCTTAAGGACCACATCGCAGCCTATCCCATCACTTTCGGTATAGTGCTTTACGACCTTCCCCTGATCCATCACATAATAGCCGTCCCCATCCGTCGTAAGCAGGATCCTTCCGTCAGAAAGCTGGGCTATGCATAGAATGGATACGTTTCCCAGTTCATCTCCGTATGGGATATGCCTTACCACCCTGCCATGATCTATAAAGGAAAGGCCATTATCTCCTGATGCAGCTATCCTGCCGTCATGCAGCAACAGGGCAGTCCTCGCCCTTGTACCGGGTCCTTTTTCTCCATCAAAGGAAGTGATCCTGCCTGAACCATCATACATGACAAGTCCCATGCCATATGTGGCTACATATATATTTCCCTTCTCATCGAGTGCAAGGGCTCTCACCCTTATCCCCTTTAGTTTCCGGCTCAGTCTGTTTTCAATCCTCTTTCCTGATACACGGTCCATTATTACAAGTCCGCTGTCGCAGCCGGCATAGAGGAGATCACCATCCAGAAGCACAGCGTTTGCAGTATCAGCTTCTATTCCGTACATACTAAAGAAATCCGTATAGGCCGAGGATGATATCTCGAGCAGACCCTTACGTGTAGATGCTATCCAGAGGTTTCCCTGATAATCCCTGACGGCCCTCTGCAGAGCGGAATCAAAATCCCCGGTGCTTATCCTTGTCCATTTCCCGCCCTGATCCCGGCTGTAGACACCGTTATCGCACAGGATTTCGACACCTCCTTCCTTATCCTCGAGGAAGAAGTTGATAGTCGAGTGGCTTCCGCAGTCTGTCCTTCCGCTTCTTTTCAGGCTTCTCTTTTCCAGACTGAATTCATCTATCCTTCCATTATTGGTTCCGGCGCAAATGGTCCCGTCGGACATGAAGGCTACCGCAGAATAATCGCCGTCCCTTCTGGAGGAAATGATCCTGCCGTCCTTTATCAGATATAGTCCGCCGTCTCCACCTACGGCAGCGACCATGCCATTATCAAGAGCTGCCGATGAGGTGCAGTATTCGATCTGATCAAGCCTGTCAGTCACAGAGAGTCCGTTTGAAAGACTTAGCACTACCATACCGTACGATGTCCCGACATAATATCTTCCGTCGCTTGCCTGGGTGATGGACCTGATCGAGTTCACCGGAAGTCCCTGTAAGGTGTCTATAGAGGATACCAGCTCGCCATTTATTATTATAGAAAGTCCGCTGCCATTGGTCCCGACCCAGAGCCGTCCCTCTCTGTCGGTAAAAAGGCAGTTGACATTCAGAATCTTCTTTGAATCAAACAGCCTGAAGGCCTGACCATCATAGGAATAAAGGCCGGCATATGTCCCTATCCAGAGCCTGCCGTCTCCTGTCGCGGCAATCGAAGTGGCGTGCCCGGGAGTAAGTCCGTTACTTGCGTCATAGACCTTCATGACGCTTGAATTGTCTCCCTTTACAGTATCAGCATGCACGTTCAAGCTTCCTGCAAGTACAGTCGCCGGTAGGATAACTGCAAGAATCAGAGGCAAAGCTTTTCTGGCCTCTGGCTTTTTCCCTTTCATGGCCCTGTATGCCTTTAGCAGAAGATATAGGAGGCTTATTGTAAGGAATTTATCCACGAATTCCAGATAGAACTGGCCTATAAAGCAGCTGACTGTACTTTTCAGGCCGATATTACGGAAATAACTGATAACTGCGTCTCCCCAGAGGTTGCCTGTGGTTCCTCCCCAGATGACCAGATCCAGAATAGATGATGAAATAAATGTATATGATGTGACGGCTATAGCGCATGTCACTGCGTTAAAATAGGTCTTAAAGGCTCCTCTTCTTGCAAAAAAGCCTATCCCTAAGCCTATGCCTATTCCCACAATACTGAAGAAGGCTGTGCGATAGTTAGCAAAGGAAAGCATGATGCAGGCGAGGGCGCCGACCACTGCTCCTGAGAATGGTCCAAGCACATAAGCTGCCAGGGCTGTACCAAGGCTGTCGCCCCAGAGAGGCAACTTATAGCGCACCGCAAAATACCTTCCTGTCAGATCGAGAAATGTGCAGAGTACAGTTATTATAGCTGCTCTAAAATTTATCCGTCCAGTCTTTTTCATGATCATTCCTTCTCCTCAAATAAAAAATACCGATTCTATTAAAGCAGAAATCCTTCGCTGCTTCAACTGAATCGGCATGAAATAACCGTAAACCGGCACAAAATGACATTCAGTTCGTTCTAAATGGGATAGCTATGTCCGAATGAAATTCCTTTCCCTGATCTGTAAACTCCGCTCTGCCTCCATGATGCATGGCAGTCTGTCTGACAGAGGCCAGACCATATCCGCTTCCTCCTGACTTAGTCGAGATATATTTTCCATTCTTCTTCCTTACCTGTCCATTAAAGCCGTTCGTTGCGACTATATAAAGCCAGTTTCCCCTGACTGTCACTGCCAGCTGAATAAACCTGTCAGGCTCATCTGCCTTCCCGGCAGCCTCTATAGCATTTTCCAGAAGGTTTCCTATAAGAGTACAGAGCTCCGCATCCGAAAGGGCATCCTGTTTATCCGCATCTATATGGAGCCTGATATCTATCCCCTTTCCTTTTGCATCCCCGGCATAATAGTTAAGGACTGCGTTCAGAGCACTGTTTCCGCTGTATAGTGTCGTCTCATTTTCAGGCAGTTCCTTTATATAATCCGCCAGATAGTCCCTGATGCTGTCTATTTCCCCCTCCTCTGCCATCATCTGAAGCGTTGCGACTGTCTGGCGGAAATCATGCCTGGCTCTTGCCGATTCCTTAACGTATGAAATCTGGGCCCGGTACTGCTCCTCCTTTACCTTCATGACCCTAAGCTCATTCAGGGATTCCGAGGCGTTCAGTATCTCCATTACAGTAAAATAGAAAACTATATTCATCACCGCCCAGAAGACCAGCGCAATAATAAGGAGGGTAAGTGCTATGCTTCCTATACGGTTCACATACAATGTCTCGTATTTGATCGGGCGCACGTATATATTCAAAAACAGGATGGCTCCTGAAAACGGCAGTGTCATATACCAGACTGTAGCTATCTCCAGCCTGTCCGACAGCTTCCTGCCTGCCTTAAAAAGGAAGGGTCCGAAAGCGACCGTCGATAGAGCTCCCGCTATCAGGAAAAATATCACATAATCGATCGTTGATGAATTGATGCCTAGCTCTGAATGTCTCGATGCGTCAAACATGGCTGCCATATTGGCAAGGACCGACATAAGAGCCATTACATCAACAAAGACAGCCAGACCCTTTGCCAGCTGCCAGCCTATGCTCCATAGATAGAAGATAAAGGCTGCTATCAGTATCGGCGCAAGCTCTATATTGCCGTCCAGCTCTACCCTTGTCGCAATGTATGACTCTGTAATCGAAAGGGCCAGAAAGATAGGGATGGCCTTTAGCATGAGCTTGCCAGGTCTTTCCCTGAGCTGTCCCATTAGCGGAAGGTAGCAGAGCAGGGCCGCCGGAATGAAAATCAGGCTTTGAATAAATTCGCAGGTAAAGGTATCTGTCATTTATTATGCTCCCATATTTTTTCCATTGCTTCTCCTCTGATCACTGTGAATATATAATTCTGCCAGGCATCGACAAGCTCCCTCTGTCGTCTCAGATTGCATGGAGCCCTAAGACCTCCCGTGAGAAAGCATACCCCCTGGTCGAAGTCCTCGACATAGTTCATATTGACTATTATACCGCGTGATATGAGCAGGAACTGCCTGTCCGAGAGAAGCTGATCCGAGACTGAGGAAAAGGAGATCCTGGGTCTGTATTCATTGCCGTATCTGTCACGGATCTCCACGTTGTGAAGAGACGAGGTCACCATCACTATATCAGGATAGATAAGCATCCTCCCCTCCCTGTTGCAGGTAAAGGTCAGACTTTTCTCATGGACTGACCTGCGCCTTAGCATATCATCCATGACACGGAATATATCTTCCTCTCCAAATGGTTTTTCTATATAATCATAGGCATGTGTCCTGAAGGCCTCTGCCATATGCTCCTTACTGGTCGTAAGAAATACCAGAAAGGTGTCGCTGTCCTCCTGCCTGATGGCCTCTGCCGCCTCAAGGCCTGTCATCCCCTCCATATAGATATCCAGAAAGACCACCGTGTACATAAAGGGCCTGTAGCCTTTTAGCAATTCCTCTGCGCTCATAAAGCTTGTGACCCTTATCCCGACCCCTGAGTTCCTGGCATATTTATCCAGTACTGCCTGCAAGGCTGCTATATCTCTCGGATTGTCATCTGCTATTGCTATATTCATATATCTGTCTGCTGCCATGTCCTTTCTTTTTGAATTCAGAATTCAGGCAGGTGAGCTCTGATGGCACAAGCTTGATCATAAACCTATTTCCGTCATATGGATCCACGGTCCTTTCAGAGAGCTTTGTAGGAGGCCTGGTAGGTTTACTTATATCAGATACCTTTGCAGTAGTCAACAAATTTTAGAAACAAAAAGCCTTTTTTAATCGGACTTCTGCTATTCGTGCCTTGACAAGCTCCTGAATCAATTCTTCTTTTGACATAGACTGGTATGTCTCAAGATCCTTCGATTCAAGCGCAATCTTTGATATTGAACTATGATTTGCAGACGTTGTTCGTCCGCGTTTCGGCGGCAGATGATTAACATTGCGATATAGCCGCATATACTCTCGGGCTGTTTGGTAACTGATATCATAGATTTCAGCGGCCTTATACTTACTGATTTCACCAGAATAAATCCGGCGGCCAATGTCCAAACGTTGTTCTTTGGTGTATTTCATGGTAAACCTCTTGTTCAAGTTGAGAATATCAACTGTTTTAGAAATGGATCTTCTCTGTCTTTATTTTATAAGACCCGTGTTCAAAAATTAACCCCTCCTTGTCTAAAATAAGTTTACCACTTCACATAGTATTCGCTCCTACCTATTCATATAAATCTTTTTCTGCTTCATATCTACCTTTGCAACAGCGCCATACTGTAACGCACATCGTGGCATAGCATGTCCAAAATTCACATTATAAACAATCGGAAGTTTCTCATTGTCTATCACTCTAATAAGAATATCTTTATATTCCTGATAATAAGCTTCATCCTGTGGCTTTCCAACTAATACACCATTTACCACGTCGAATACTCCCTTTTCTTTCAGTAATAACACTTCTCTTTCAAACAATTCAGGAGTCGGTTTTTCTTCGCAGGTTTCTATAAATAGAATTTTCCCAATCCACTCTTCCTTATTTGGAAACAAATCATATCTTTCACAAACTTCCTTTTCATCTTTATATCTGCTATTGGTCAATACATCATAAAGGCTTTCCAAACATCCACCTAATAATCCTCCCTACATTGTCAAGCACTTTTTGCCTGAAAAATAAAGGTTTTCATTGTTCCTCAAAATAAAGAATGAGTCAAATATTGTGAGCATTTCTGTGTATCTGGTACGAAAATAGCCTATTCAGGGTACACTTTTTAAAACGTCTTCATATCTCGTTTTAAAAGGCCTTATGTATACCCCTGTCAGCTATGGCAGCGTACCTCCCATATCTACCGGGATCTTTGTCCCAACTTCCTTCGTTCCGCCTGCCCACAACCAGGGTGTCAGCTTAGCTCCTTTTCAGGGTCGTGCCCTATGGAAAAAATTCCTGCCGACTACTGGCTCATTCTTTGTAAATAACTTACTGACCATGTATCTTCCACAACAGCACCTTGCGGTGGACGTTTACCTGCTGTTTCCAATGGCATAGTCTTTGCCTGTGTGCTACATTCTTTTACATCGCAGCTGGCCTCAACCGACTCATATGCTGTCGGCTCAGGACAGCTGCGATGTGCTTGGTATGCTACCTATTTCTAAGCTGCCACTATCTCTGTGTCCATATCTTTCCTTCGTATGTCTCTAAGCATCTTTGTGCCATCATAATCTACGCCTTTTGCCAGGATTACATAAAAGATTCTGATCAGCTTGCAGGCAACCGCGATTATAGCCTGCATCTTCTTTAACGGGTTGTCCTTTCTTGTCCGGTAGTAAGTATACAATTCCTTGAACTCTGCATTCTTGCCTACCACAGATACTGCTGCTTCATACAGCACATATCTCAGCCTTTTTCGTCCTCGATAGCTTATGTGACTTTCTCCTTTGTGCTTTCCGGAACTGGTCTCCACTATTGCGTATCCTGCAAGTTTCTGAAGCTGTCTTGGATCCTCAAAACGTCTTATGTCTCCTACTTCAGCAACAAACCCATACGCCGTTTTTTCGCCTATCCCCGGTATCTCAAGGAGTTTGTTAACATAAGGTATATCACTGGTCTTCTCATTCAGCTTTTCTAACAGTTCTGCAACCCTATGACTGTATTTGTCATAGTCTTCCAGTAGCTCCGCTATCTCAATCCTTGCTGCCTCATGGGCGGTCTGCTTCCCTATGCTGTTCAGCGCAGCTTCGTATAGCTCAACAGCCCTCTTGTGTCCGGCGCCGCGGATTTTTGCTTTCCTCCAGATCTTCTCTATGCCGTCAGCTCCCAGTTTCACAATGTCTTCCGGGAGAGGCGCCTCATGAAGAATCATTATCCCTGTTATCGGATCGGGCTGTGTATAAACGTCTTTGAATTCAGGGAAATATATGCTGAACCATCTCGCAAGCCTGTTCGTTACGCGTGTCAGTTCTTCCTGTGCCTGGTATCTCAGGGATGAAAGCATCCTCACCTCTGCATATACACCTTCCGGTATGTAGGGTATCTGGTACCTTCCATCTTTCACCAGCCCTGCTATCACCTTTGGATCCTTGCGGTCAGTCTTCAGTGGATTACTGTCATCCAGCTCTTTCGCCTGTTTTACATGATATGGATTCACGAGAACGGTCCTCATTCCATGAGATTGGAGAAATGCGCCCAAGTTGAACCAGTAATGGCCGGTTGGCTCCATTCCTGGTATTACGGCATCGAGTCCATTCTTTGATTTGAGATCCTCCATCCACGCCAGAAACATATAGTAACCCTCTTCACTATTTCTAAACTCGAAGGGTTCCGCAGAGATCTCTATCCCTCTGTATGTAAACGCTCTGGCGTCATGCTTCTCACTGCCTATATCGATCCCCACGATCATTGTCGTCTCTGTGATAGCCCTGATCCTGGCATTCTGTGATCTGTCGATTTTTGTTGCATTACTTCTGGTCTTTGTGTTACTATTCATTTGTGATACCTCTCTGTTCTATATGTTTTACCAACTATGCTGAGTCAGTAAACTTATTTTACATTGAGGTATTACTTTTTATCAACCTTCCTTTCCGGAATTCCTTATATATGTATTATACAGGAAGCTCCTTGGAAAATTTCACTTCCCTGGAGAAGTTCAAACCCATGTTCTTCCTTGTGAGCTTTTCTTTTTGTTCCTATTGCAGCTCTTGAAAAATCTTCTCTTTCTTCATACCAAATATCACTGGATATAATTTCATCAGATTCATTACCTTCCAAATAACTCTCAAATGCCCTTTTGGTATATGGTAACATCTCATCTGCAATTTCTCCCAAATCACAAATAAAGTTTGGTCCGTAATAAGTAGACAAGCCCAGTTTATAAAACATCAAATGATTGATCGTAGTATCTGAGAATCCTGTAAATAATTTTGGATGCTCCTCTACCGCTTTTATAAACTCTTCATCTTCCATCAGATAAGGCAAAAGTCTGTATGTATCATCACCACCAATTGCACAAATAATCCCTGCAATAGAATTATCCAGAAATGCATCTTTTAGGTCTTTCGCCCTTGCTTGCGGGTGAGTTTGCAAATATTCAATACCCTTCAAAGCATTAGGCATAAATACCGGCTCAAAACCATATTCTTTTAATCTCTTTACACCAATCTCAATATTATGACTGCAGAATTTTTCACCAAGCATTCCACTTGACAAGCTTACAATTGCTACTTTGTCACCTTTTCTCAATTTTCTTGCATATTGCATAACTACAATTTCTCCATAGATAAAACAATATTATTTTTTATCTGTATGCTGCTTACCCTTAAATTCCTTCTCTATATAACATTGTTCCTGTTTGGCAATCAACGTGAACTACTCGGGAACAAGTTCCCGAGCTTCCTGCTTCAAGACTGGTGGTAACTAGCATACCCCGCTAAAGGCATGTCCCGTCAGAGCCAGCTCCACAGGCTTTAGTTTGGGCGGTCCCCGCCCTACATTGATATCAACCTATTCCCTGCACCGGAAGATGCGGTAGGCTTCGTTTCTGATGTTTATAGCGGCGTTGATATCACGGTCGTATGTGCGGCCACACATTGGGCAGATGATCCTGCGGACAGAGAGATCCTTGGTTATCGGATTCTTATAGCCACACTGACACAGCTGGCTTGACGGAAAAGCTCTGCCTACCTTTATGAGGTGTTTATTTCTGTCGGCCATCTTGTAGGCAAGCATCTGGATAAACATACCAAAACCGTTATCGTTTGTTGCTTTCCCCAGCCCCAGTCCTTTGGAAGATGACATCCCTTTGAGTGATAAGTCTTCTGTCCCGATAAGGTCGTACTCATCAGCAATGGCGGTTGACCGCTTCTGGAGATAGTCACGTCTCTGGTCTACCACATGCCTGTATTGTTTACGGACTCTGGCAAGCTGTTTTTCAAAGTTGTGGGAAGGTGTCTCGCCCTTCTTTGAACCGACTTTGCGTGACAGTTCCCGTTGGAGGTGTTTCAGCTTCTTCTGAGCCTTACGGTAGAAGTGCGGCATATCGGCACATCTGCCCTCGGAATCGACGTACAGACCGTCTGACTTGTAATCAAGTCCCAGAAGTTTTTCCGGGTCGTCAGATGTATGGGTATTGCTAAAGATATCAGCCCTGTCATACTCATAAAGTATGGAAACATAGTATCCGCCACACTTGTCGCATGATATAGTAGCGGATTTTAACACCATATAGGAAGGAGCATTTCTATGGATCTTGGCTTTTACCATGCCGACTTTGGGAAGACGGACAGCATTATCCGCAACAGAGATGGTCCCGCCCTGGTTGTTGGTAGTGTATGACAGCTTTGAACGGCGTTTTGACTTGAATTTCGGGAACTCTGCTATACCATCAAAGAAAGCTTTGTAAGCTTTCCGCAATGCCAGCTGTACGTTTGCAAGGGCAAGGGAGTCTACTTCTTTGAGGTACGAATACCTGTCATCATCTTTGTACCATGCAGGTGTCGGTAAGAGGGTTATCCCATAATCGTTGTAGGCATCTATGCGGTCACCTAGCATGAGATTCCAGATCTTGCGGCAGCACCCGAAGGTCTTTGCAAATAAGATTTTCTGGTCGGCTGTAGGGTACAGCCTGTAAACATATGCTTTGTTCATAACTGGACGTTTTTCTGCCTTTCGATGTAGCGTCTGATGTTATCCTCGGATGTGGAGCCAATAGTCTCAACAAAGTAACTGCCGTTCCAGAGATGCCCTTTCCATAAAGATTTACGGAGTTCAGGAAATTCTTCCAGTAGCCTGTTGCCTGATATGCCTTTCAGGTATTTTACGATCTGGGTGATGGATATCTTTGGCGGAGCAGATACGAAACAGTGTACATGATCATTCTCTCCGACTTTAACCTCTACGACTGTAAAGCCTTTTGCTTTGGCAATCTCATGGCAGAGTTCATAAAGCCGTTCAGATATTTTTTGTGACAGCACTTTGCGACGATACTTTACACACCAGACGATATGGTAATTTATGTTATAGACACAGGTACGTCCATGCGTATATTTGTTCATACATATAGTATAACATGTTCTGAAAGAATAAGCAAGAAGTTACGCTGTTTCTTATCTATACAGATAGCATTCTTTTTTACGGGCTTTCATCTCGGGAACAAGTTCCCGAGAATTCCCGCCCGATTGCTTAAATTCAGTCGCCGTAACTGTCATAAAATCTGCCTCCTTCGTTGCTTTTATTATATCACGTTCAGTGAAACACTCAATATATGTTGATCAATTTTAATTAAGCGATTACAGCATCATAAATCCTTGAATATTCACAGCCAACCATATCAGCACCTTGAAATCTGAAGAATACTGTACTTTGCAATTACTCTGATCTTCACCTAAAAGGTGAATAAAACACCAGATAGCAAAAAGAAAGCCAGAACAAATTTTGAAGGAGGAAATCGACCGAATCTACCAGGCTACTGCCTAGCAGAGGGTGTCTAACATGTTATTGCAATTTACGAAAAGAAATGGCTGGTATTGGAATAAAGGCAATAATGCAGGGAAACTGTCTTATATCTGGCATACATGTCATACAAGGATGCTTTTTCTATTGGTAAAAAGACAATAATAAGAATAAACTGGTAATATTCGGGCGGTGGGTATCTTCGCAGACAAACATCGCAAGTATGTTTTGTTTGACAATGCCACCGATTCTGTTATAATGGACATATAAAAAGAGCTACCGGATAGACGGTCAGCCCAAAAACCCAACTACAATAGTCGCTCGTTTCTCAGGCGGGGCGGCTATTTCTTTTTGCCAATCACATAAAACAGTGTGGCTAATTCTATAAGCATTGTTGTGTACTGAATTAGTTCAGTCCAACTAACCATAGACATCGCCCTCCTTCCTTTGAAGTCAGAGGGCTAAGTACCCTCTGCAAATTAAGAGGGCTAACCGCCTACCGTTATCGGTAGCTCCAGAAGTATTATATCAGAACGTACCGTATCTGGCAAACACTATATCAGGTTTCTATCCACCCGCTCTTGCGAGCGGGAATACCATTTATGACATCAAATTGCAGTAGTCAACAAACTTCTCCCACCTCCATTTATTTTTTACACGTTAATTCCTTAAGCCTACGCAATAGGCATAGAAAAATCCCACATTCTTCTGGCCCTAAATGATACATATAATCCCAATGCGTCAAGCCTCTCCAATATGAAAAAGCACCTGAACCGATAACTTCGATATCATCTATATCAGCTACAGCTTCTTTTAAACCTTCGCCATATGGAGTCTTACAGCCTCTCTTCTTGCATTCAAAAACAAACTTTTCTCCGCAATCCATCTGAAAGCCTAAAGACTCACACTCACGTCCAAACCCATCTTCAAAGTCTTTACTTGAATCAGGATTCTTGAAAAATTTCTCCCATGCTTCAGCAAAAAGAAAAACCGCTTTTTTCCCTTCATAATCAGGGGATGTAGAACTATCGAAAGCCCATAATCCATATACAGGAATATATCTTCTGATCAATCTGGTAACATCAACATTATTTTACTCTCCATAGGCATGTGAATATACACCGCCGATAAGAGATCCTGATATTCTCCTCTTTGTATCATTTGAATACCTGATTTCTAAATCATAAGATCCAACGTCTGTTACAAAAGACATATTCTCTGAAATATTATCTATTAAGCGTAAGAGAAACTCTGCCTTCCATTTATCAATGCTTGTCTGCTTCTTACGGCAATAGTCCTTACTATTACAATACTGCTGATAATTTCGTGCAGAAAACCATACTCTTCCCGTTGAAGAAATAGTAAGATATTGTTCCACTTCATCATCAGCACCTGGCTCCGGTCCATAGCAGATATTGTTTGATTCTATACGAATGCTTCTAATCTCGTCATGCATAGAGTCTCTACTCCTCTCCGTCATCGCTCAGCATCATTTCTGGTAATCTTGCAAACAGTCATGAACGCGCCAAAAGAATACAAGATATCCTTATCAAAGTTATGAAAAACCACCTTTCACTTATACGATTATAGAAATCACCCCAAAAACTATTCCGATAGGAACAGTCATAATAAGAAAAAAACTTGTCAGGCATCCGCCTGAATGATTTGTACTATCACCTTTATTACTGTCTTCATGTATTTCATTTAGCATATACAGATCAAATAACTCGTCTTCTTCATTATCTCCATCTGTAAAAATACCCATGATTAATCCTCCAGATATCGAACCTTCTTACCATGTTCAATAGCATACTCAATCTCAGAACGCGTACTGTCGCCTATATAACCTCCGACATTGATTACAAATATCTCATCAGCCATGTCAATTTTCCGCTTGTGCATATCATCCAGCATTTCCTTAGTCTTGGTCATCGTTCCTTCATCCATGTTTTCCCAGACCTCAGAATCTCCAGAATGCCCAAAGAGGCCCACACTGATGACAATGTTGCCCTCTAAAGTGAGTTTCTTTTGAGCTTCCATAAATTCATTTTTAAAACGTGTACTACCACAAAGTGTGATAATCGGATAATTATTAATCATATTATTCCTCATCTAAAAAAGCTGGCATGTATTCATCCCAGACCCATGTATCTTCATATATACACTGATACATCGCAGCCTGCCATGAATTTTTTTTCTGCTCACGTTCTGCATCACAATAATCCTTAGTTATATCTCTTAAAAAATCAATATCCTTGACTCTCTTATATAGTTTCTTAATTTTCGATAATACAGTATTAATCTCTGCAGCTGACAACGCTCTATACAAATCATAGAGTTTATATACCTCTAAATGATTCTTTGCACGTAGGTATTTAACATTATCCCATGAGTTCGGTTTTCTAACCTCAAAATCGAATCCAAAAGGGCTTCCCGCCTCTCGATTGATTTGCGCGTACATCCATACTTCATCATCAAAGTCATCGAAATATGGATGTATAGTCTCTTCAACTCTTCTACTCGCTAACCCTGTGGTCTTCTTTTTATTACATGCGCTACATTCTGGAACCAAGTTTTCTACAGTTACCGCATATCTATAAAAAATAGCTTTGGGCAAATAATGATCTAAGGTATCGGCTTCATAATATCCGCATATCGGACACTTGCCATAAGGCGCTGCAGCTTTAATTTTATCGTAATAAGGTTTTCCCTTCGCAGATTTTACAAGGCGCTCATCATATAAGAAAACCATATCACTTTTTGTTGCACCGCCATTTATTTCAGAATTCTGCTCTTCTGCACTTAATCCCCCTATTTCCGCTACCGTTTTGTAATGCCCTGCATAATCCAACAAGGACTGCTTACTATTTTCTATTCTTGTTTTTCTTTCTCTTGTCTCAACGTCTTTAACTTGTATGTCATCTATACAATCATTTAGCAGTTCTTCTTGATTAATGTCTGGAATGCTAATCATCACTTCTCATCCTTTCAAAAATGTAAGCCTTCAATAAAGATTGAGCTTCCTTTCCCAGTTCATTATCAAACTCTTCAAGCGCTTCTTCGTAATCATCTGTTTTGTACGACTCATCTTGTAGCATTTTGTGAAATCCCGAATTTAGAACCTCAAAGCCAAATATCTCTTCCGTCAGTTCTCCAAGATTTTCACCAAACGTTTGAATAGAAGGCCTTTCGGCTACAAATTCTGTATTTACCCTTCTTATCATCCATACGCATTTTTGAGGAATTTCCTGAACTATAACTGGAGAATGAGTAGCTATTATCCCTACTCCATTTCTATAAATCAGTAACTTTGATAAAGCACGTATAAAAGCTGATACAAGTGGTGGATGCAGATGTTCCTCGGGCTCATCAAGTATTACAAGAGTCTTCTCTTCCACGAGTTCAACTAACTTTGTCAATGTCAAAAGAATTACTTTGTGTCCTGAGCTGAGCCGCTTATATTGTTCCGTTATCCTTTTGCTAAAGACTTTTTCTCTCTCTTCATTGTTAGCACCAGATATCTTACTATCTGCCTCTATCCATGCCTTTATATTTAGCTCTGCAAAGGTCATATCAGAACTCAAAATATCAATTATCTCATTCCATATTTTCTTTTTATAGCTATTTGAAACCTTATATAAACTATCTACAAATTCACTAGCCAAGTGTTCCTGATCCTTGACATATTTTTCCCCATTCTCTTTTTGACCAATAAGTCCCACAAATGCATAAGGTATTTTCCTTCTATCTGAAGGTAGATCTGTATCAAAAATGGGAATATCAAATGCCGAATACGAAACAAACACCACGTTAGAAAAACGCATTCTATCAAAACCGCCGAAATCTTCTGTGTACTCTTTTGCATAAACGGCATGTAGCATCTTTTTCAATAATGTTGTTTTACCTACACCATTTTTGCCAATAATAGCATGTATATTGGTAGGTGGTTTACTGTCCGGTATGACAACAAAGTCGATTGATTTATCCTCTCCTCCATATGAAACCGGAAAACTATATTCAAATGAATATCTTGTTAATCGAGCCCCGCCATGAGCAATTCTTTTTAATTGCCCTAGAATCATTGTCTCTGTAATATCTCTTTTCAGAGAAATCCGTGTAACGTTATAATTCTTAACAGCCTCATAAATATCTGTATTAAAAGCAATGTCATTTAACGCTTTTAATACTCGTTCTCTAATATCTGGTTTTAAGTTATCTTTTAATTCAAGATAATAATCCTCTGACGCACCTAATGAATAAAAGTCCTCACTTAATTTTGAGAATTGAGCTGGCAACGATGCTCGTCGCTCTGTCTGGCCTTTTTCTGCTATTTTTACATAACCTATTCTGGTCTGTTTACCATCTTCATCAACATAATGCGCTATATATTGGGTCGAATACTGAAACCAGTCATCCCATCCATCATTTAATAAATAAAACGTGTTTTCGCGAAGTCCCACCTTGTCGTCTACAATGAAAATTAACTCGTTCATTTATTATTCAACCCCTAACGTTTTAAACACAGCATCTTCTGCGCTCTGATAGAACACCAAACTAAAGCTACTCATAAGCTCAGCCGGTACTGTTCCCAAATCAACAGCTGATGTCTGTGGTAATAATACTTTTTTTGCACCACTATCAAGGCATACTTGCAATGTACTTGCCAAGTTATCTCCCTTCATGATGGTTCCACCTATACTGAAATCTCCAATAACAACCATTGAGCTCTGAACCGGTCTTCCGAGTCCGATAGAACACAACGCAATAAGCGTAGGAAGAGCCAATTTATGAGTCATACCTATGCCCTGAAGATCCTGATAATTAATTACAAAATCCTTATTGAGCACACCAAGAGAACCGCTAATTCTATTTCCATTTGCCTTAAGGAAATTGAATGCAGTATCTACAGCCTCTTTGCATTCTCTATCAGTACCGAGGCCTGTACGATCAAACTTGCCATTACCTGGAAGCATCTGAGATTCAAGTCTAAATACACCTATCATGTCTGATTTACCATGCGATACAGTATAGACTTGACCTGGATTGCACATTCTCTCTGGAATAAGCTTTCCACCGCCCTGCTCTGGTACTGATACGTAGTGTTCAGACATATCATCCATATCTATGTATGAGAAATTAACATCATAGAATTCCATGCCACCTAGCTTCTTAAGCTGCTCTTTGACACGTCTTCTCATTTCCAATGCAATCTCTAATACTTCTGTCACATCTTCTTTCGTAAAGTTTCCATCTGGATACAAAAGCTTCAAATATCCATCTACCATTCTACGAACTGCAATGGTATCACGCTGGTTAAGATTCTTTCCAAGTCTAAAGTATTTATCTATGTCATACGCCAAATTAAAATTCCCTCCGGCGTCACAAAAACTGCATTTTATTATCTGAGTTAACTAAATATTCCTACCAGAGCGTGTTGCATTTTGCGGCACGCTTTTTT